>NZ_JAKEVN010000065.1:0-23670 GCF_022398505.1 Pseudoalteromonas sp. Isolate3
AATGAAAAAGTTAAGAATAAAAATCGAATTACGCGCTTAGATTGTTACTGAACATTTCAAAATCTGACTCGACAAAGGCATACTTTGCGGCTGGTTTTCTTTTTAGGCTAAATAAAAATGGCAAAGACAAATTTAATAACCCGAGAGGGGTATCAGCAATTACAACAAGAACATGATTACTTATGGCATGAAAAGCGCCCTGAAATTACTAAAATTGTTACTTGGGCAGCAAGCTTAGGCGACCGCTCTGAAAACGCAGATTATCAGTTTAATAAACGTGTTTTACGACAGATAGATCGCCGTGTACGCTATCTTCGTAAACGTATGCCAGATCTTAAAATCGTTGACTATAACCCGCAGCAAGCGGGTAAAGTGTTTTTTGGCGCTTGGGTCGAAATTGAGAATGAACAAGGCGATACAAAGCGTTTCCGCATTGTCGGTCCCGACGAAATTTACGAGCGCAAAGATTACATTTCTATTGATGCACCTATGGCTCGAGCGCTACTTGGTAAACAGGTTGATGATGATTTGTCGGTGATGACGCCTGAAGGCGCAAAAGAATGGTATATCAACGAGATAACTTATCCTGATGCGAAATAATTTTTCCCAGAAAATTCAGAAAGCGTTAATTATTGATTGTTTAGTCTGAAAATGTGATCTATAACTAAAGGTACTCAAGATAAATCATTACTTGAGTTTTAGAAGGTAGTAAGTATGTCAAACGCAATACAACGCATCATGAGTAATGCCATTGTATTCGCACTATTAATAAGTGTGAGTTTGATATCTTACGCCAGTGATATAGAAAGCCATTCAGACAGTGTTACGCCAACCGCTCACTTTATTGCGTGCGATAGTGCAGAGCCTGCCAACTTAGATACCGACCTCGATAAACATACTCCTGCGTTCGTCGCTAATGTAGCCCAACCACTGCCAGATGCACGTATGGTTTCGTATGTTCACTCTTCTAATAAGGTGTCTGTTTATAGCGCGCACCAGCGAGGGCCGCCTGCTTTTAATTAACTTAAATTTTCAATTTCAGTTTTATTAAAATGTATGGTGATCAAAATGAATAATTTCAAAGAATTACGTCTTCAAGATATCTCTAATGGCGCATTATCTAATGCAGTGAATGAAGTTGAGCCAACACTAGATCTCACTTCTCCAGCTTTAAAAGTACTTAATAGCTTTACTAAAAAAGACCCTTTACGTGCACATTACGGCACCACAATTGTCGATGCGTTAAAGCAAACTAATAGCTGTTGCTCAGATTTTATTTTAGTTGTAGATAGCGAGGACAAACTGCTTGGCCTTACATCTAGCGCTGACTTACAAAGCTCAAAAATTATGATTCTTGCACAGCGCTTGAACTTACACCGTGACGAAATCACCTTGCATGATGTGATGACTCCTCTTGGCAATTTAGCGGGGGTAAGCCTGCAAAGCATCAGCTATGCATGTATTGGTGATGCTCTACAAACAATGGAGCACCAAGGTATGATGTTCCTATTAGTAACCAGTGCTAAACAAGAAATTTGTGGTTTGATTTCAGCTCGTGAAATTGCTAAAAAACTACATATCCCAGTTAATATCAACCCAATTGCTAATAGCTTTAGCGAAGTATTACAACATGTGGATCACCCACACTAAGCATTAAAATCTGCGTTGTGTAAGACTATTTTTGCAGGCCTTAAAAGCAGTGCTTTTAAGGCCTTCTTATTGTGATATTATTCAGGCAATTAATCTTCAGTTTTACTGATTTTCTATTTTTAAAAAAGGTTTATGCATGAGCAATATCTCTGCACGCTTAGCGACCGAGCTAAATGCCCAGCAATCACAAGTTGTTGCTGCAATCAAACTACTTGATGAAGGTGCCACAGTCCCTTTTATCGCCCGTTATCGTAAAGAAGTAACTGGTGGCTTAGATGACACGCAATTACGTTTACTTGAGCAGCGTTTATCGTATTTACGTGAATTAGAAGAGCGCCGCAGCTTTATCCTTGCCACTATCGAAGAGCAAGGTAAGCTAACTGCCGAGCTAAGTGATGACATTAATAACGCTGACAGTAAAACTGAGCTCGAAGACTTATATCTGCCTTTCAAACCTAAACGCAGAACGAAAGGACAAATAGCTATTGAAGCAGGCATTGAACCACTTGCCGATGAGCTATTTAATAACTCAAGCCTTGACCCAGAAGAACAAGCTAGTAGTTACATTAATGCTGAAGCAGGCTTTGCTGATACAAAAGCAGTGCTTGATGGCGCTAAATTTATTCTAATGGAGCGCTTTGCTGAAGACGCCAAATTACTTGCTAAATTTCGTAGTCATATTGCACAACACGGTCAAATTGAAAGTGCTGTAATCGCAGGCCATGAAAATGAAGGCGTGAAGTACCGCGACTACTTTGAGCATCAAGAACCGCTTAAGAAAGTACCATCACACCGTGCACTTGCTATGCTTCGTGCTCGTAATGAAGGCGTATTACAACTGAGTATCAACCCTGAGCCAAGCGCAGAAAATCCAGCGCAAGTATGCGCGCAAATGATTGCTGATCATTACCGCTTAGATGTTAGCAACTCTGCTGCAAGCAGTTGGCTAATGGGCGTAGTGCAATGGGCATGGAAAATTAAGTTAAGCCTACATCTAGAGAATGAATTTTTAGGTGCAATGCGCGAAAAAGCAGAAACCGGCGCAATTGACGTTTTTGCTAAGAACTTAAAAGACTTATTAATGGCCGCTCCTGCAGGCCCACGCACCACGTTAGGTCTCGATCCTGGTTTACGCACAGGTTGTAAAATTGCCGTTGTAGACAGCACTGGCAAGCTGTTAACAACACAAACGATTTTCCCGCACGCTCCACAAAATCATTGGGATAAATCGCTTCGTACTTTAGAACAATTATGTCGCCAGCATAAAGTTGAGCTAATTGCTATTGGTAATGGTACGGCTTCACGTGAATCTGACAAGTTAGTAGCAGAACTGATTAAAGCAAACAGTGAACTAAAACTAAATAAAGTAATGGTCAGTGAAGCAGGCGCATCTGTTTATTCAGCGTCTGAATTTGCAGCCAATGAGTTCCCTAACCTTGATGTTTCACTACGTGGTGCGGTGTCTATTGCGCGCCGCTTACAAGACCCACTTGCCGAGCTGGTAAAAATTGAGCCTAAATCAATCGGTGTAGGTCAGTATCAACACGATGTATCGCAAAGCCAACTAGGGCAAACGCTAACTTCAGTAGTCGAAGACTGTGTAAACTCTGTAGGTGTAGACTTAAACATGGCATCAGTGCCATTACTTACTCGCGTATCAGGCTTAAACAAAACGTTAGCACAAAATATTGTTAGCTACCGCGATGCGAATGGCTCATTTAGTAAACGTTCTGAACTGAAAAAAGTTGAACGCTTAGGTCCAAAAGCCTTTGAACAAGCTGCCGGTTTCTTACGTATCAGTACAGGTTCAGATCCTCTCGATAACTCGTCAGTTCACCCTGAAGCCTACCCTGTTGTTAAGCGTATCTGCGAGAAAAACAGCTTAGATGTAAACAGCCTAATTGGTAACTCTGACATCCTAAACAAGCTCGTTGCTAACGATTACACAGACGAAAAGTTTGGTTTACCTACCGTTACCGACATTATCAAAGAACTTGATAAACCGGGTCGTGACCCGCGCCCTGAGTTTAAAACAGCGGAATTTAAAGCCGGTGTTGAAACCATTAACGACCTTAAACCTGGTATGATTTTAGAGGGTGTGGTGTCTAACGTTGCTAACTTCGGTGCCTTCGTTGATGTGGGCGTACACCAAGACGGTTTAGTGCATATTTCTGCTATTACCAATAAGTTTATTTCCGACCCACGTGAAGTGGTTAAAGCTGGTGATATTGTAAAAGTAAAAGTAGTTGAAGTAGATGCTGCACGTAAACGTATTAGCTTTACTATGCGTTTAGACGATGATGTTGATACCAGCAATAAAGCCGCACCAGCGAGCAAACCTAAGCCTGCAGCTAAAGCGAAAAGCGCACCAAAGCAAAAACGCGAATTTGGTAATGTTGCGATGGGCAATGCGTTTGCAGATGCATTTGCCAATGCAAAAGTGAAAAAGTAATCCCCAAATAGATTAATCAAACTGGTATCAATCGATAATAAAAAACCGCGTGAGTTTAAACTTACGCGGTTTTTATTTAAGGATGTTAAATAAAAGCAGAAAACTGATTTTGATTGGTGGGCGAGGTAGCTGCTTGATAAAAGTTAGCAATACGTGCGGCACGCTCGTCTACTTCAGCATCACGCTTTGCTGTTTTTGTTTCACTGCTTTGAGTTGCGCTATCTTCGGCATAATCACTGTTTATTTTGAAGGTCGATTTGCCTGAATCAGCATCGCTATCTGCTGATTGACTGGCAAGCTCAGCTTGTGCTGCCATAAGTTTTTGTGTTGCATCGGCCGCGATAGAACGATCAGCACTCGATGGTTCTTGTGGTGCAAGCGCTGCTGCACGCACTGTCTGCATTTTTTCGATTGTGGCTTTTGGGTCGCCTTTTATTTCAGCAACATCAATTTGCACTTCGCCGCCTACGGCATAGTTTGTACCGTCGGGGCCGCGTTGATACTCATAGCTTGGCGAGCCTGCATATTGACCACCAACTGTCGCATGCGCTTGCTCATGAATACGCACCTCGGTATCTCGTGCTTTTAACTCTTTAATTTGTTCAGCATCTTGCTGTTCTTGCTCTGCAACCTTTTGCTCTTTTTGTTGTTCTTGTTTAGCTTCCTGTTGTTCTTGCTCTGTTTGCTCAGACTCGCCTTGTTCGCGACCTTGCTGACGCTCTTCAATTACTTTGTCTTCAGCAAGACGCCCTTTAGCATCATAAGTACCGGCCTCAGAACCTGGCTGCTTGGTTTTGTCGCCATCATTAAGGGTTTTGTTTTCCGCGTTACTCGGCTTGGTAGCAGCAGGAGGTGGGATCACTTCACGTAACTGATTATCACGGCGAGCACTTTCAGTGTGCACATTCGCCGTGTTGATATTAATCGAAGGAAACGGAGTGACGATATTCATAAGTACTAAACTTTAATATCTATTAGTGTACCGAGCACTTCATCAGCAGTTTGAATCGTGTTGATATTGGCTTTTGCATTAAACTCTTCAACTTTCAAATTGACAAGCGACTCATCGATTGGGGCAGGTTGTGAAGCTGGCGGAGTAACAGCTTCATTTGGACTCGCCGCTTGTAATTGCCGTTGTTGAGCTAATTGGGCATCATCTTGCTGATCAATTGAGGCACGGCTAATCTCTGCGCTCGCCTTTTCGATACCTTGACTAGCACGGTTATAACCTTCTACCGCATTATTAAAAACAGAACTGATTGGCATAACACCCTCCAACAGTGAGATCTACTTGTTAAGTATCGCTCATAAAACGAGCAAAATAAAGCTAAATCCCGCTATTTTTCTGGCCTCTCAGCGAGTTTTGCTTAACACATTGATTTCAGTGCTGATATAAATGCTGCTTTATGAGAAATAAATGGCGCATGTGAGGCTTTATCTAAAACCTCATATTCAAACTGAGGCTGTAAAGCATGCATTTTTTCAATCGCACGATAAGGTACTAATGAATCTAAACGGCCGAAAATACCACGCACAGGTACGCTAAGGTTAGCGAATAGCTCACGCAAATCATCCTGCTGTAAAATGTCTAAGCCAGCACTTAAAGCCTGCTCTTGTGGCGCTGGATACTGGTTTAAAAGTGCTTTTAGCTGCTTAATATCGTCCCGAGCTGATTCACTGCCCATCGCTTGTATCGCCAAAAACCGTTCTATCGTTTTTTCTCTGTGGCTAACCAGCTGATCTTTAAAGGCGTTTAATACTTCAGGCTTGATACCCGGCCATTCGTCGGTTTGCGCAAAAAATGGCGTTGAAGAAACCAACACAACCTTTGCTACCTTGTCTGGCCAATGTGCAGCAATATACAAAGCAAAAAGACCACCTAAAGACCAGCCAACAAGAATAGAGTTATTATTGAGCTGGGCGCTTAATTGCTGAGCTGCATCATGCAAAGAGTAAGGTGTTGGAATTGACTGCGCATTACCAAATCCAGGTAAGTCAAAGCAACGGACTTCACCATCATGGAAAAACTCAAGCTCAGGCTTGATCACTTGCCAAACCCCCTGGTTCATTCCCCAGCCATGTAATAGCACCATATCATTTTGCATATTTTGTATTTCCCAACCACACTTAGCGCTCATAATAGCGTTTAAAGGAATGAATGCAATGTCTCACTTCTCTCATACCTTAAAACTAGGGCTAGACGCACTGTTCCCTAACTTTTGTATTAGCTGCCAAAGTCACATACAGGCTAATCAAGCCTTGTGTCAGTATTGTTTAAATGACCTCAATTTGTTCGATCTTACACGCCACCCAAACCTGTTACACAGACCTGATATATGTGATGCATTTCCTGATAGTAATTTTGATTATTTAATTGCCTGTGCTTGGTATCAAGCGCCTTTGAAACTTTGGCTCAAGCAATTGAAATTTAACGATCAGCAGTATTTTCGTGTGGCACTACAACAAGTAATAGAGAGGCAGCTGCAATTAGCTCGTCAGGTTAATATAAATTGGCCCGATCTTTTTATTGTGCTACCACTGCATAATCAGCGCTTTTTAGCACGCGGTTTTAATCAGGTAAGCCAAACTTGGCTGCCTGTTTTAAAAAAGCAGCAATGTACTGTTAGCTCAGCTCTTTACAAGCAAAAAGCAACCAAAGCGCAATCACAGTTAAGTAAAACGAAAAGAGTTAAAAATCTACAAAATGCGTTTGTTTGTCAGCAAGATTTAACAGGAAAAACCGTGGCAATTATTGATGATGTGATGACCTCTGGCGCAACCATAAATGCTGCGACAGAAGCCATAAAAAATGCAGGGGCTAAGCAAGTGTGGGCTATGCTCACTTGCTTAACTGGATTAGACAACCTGCGCTAAGATTAATTGTGATTATTTATCACCTGAGGCATGAAAGGCATTACCAAAGAATAATGCATTGCTCAGTAATCGGCTGGTACCATACCAATAACCACGGAACACTGGGTTATCGGTCATGCCTATCACACTCCCTTTACCATAAGAGTGCGCAATTAAGCCTGCCGCACCAGCTACTTGTTCTACGTTTACGTCATCAGTAAAGCCAGCTAAAAGCGGTTTATCTGTGTAAGTAAGCACGTTCACAAAAGGTGCGTCTGATTTCTCAAGTAGCCAAGTACTATTCTTAAACACAGGTAATGTATTGCGATTCAGCGAATACGTAAGTGGGTGAGATAAATCCACTGAAGTATTAAAAATAGCACCCGCAATACGCTGACGACCAGCTAAGTCATCTTTATCGGCATAGGTAAGCCCTGTTGTATCAAATGCACTGGCTACATCACGACGAGATAAGTAATTAGCCTTTAGTAGTTGCTGATCAGCTAAGAATTTAGCACCGCCTTTATGTCCCCAAATAACACCGCCTTTACGAACCCACGATTTAATAGCCACTTTAGTCGCATCATCAAGACGATTGAAATTTCCGTGCGCTAGAATAATATGACTGTAGTTTTCAAGGTCGATGCGATTTAAGCGCTCCATTTCGATAATGCTTGGCGCTGTGCCAACGAAACGATCTAAGTAATACCATACTTCACCAAGTTCATACTGGCTGGTTCCCTGACCTCCCACTAGTAATACTTTAGGCGCTTTCACAACCGCCATTGCACGAGAACCTAAATCAGCACCTTTAACCGTTAAGCCTGAGCTAATTGGTGTTATTTCAATGCCAAACTCATTCTGCGCTTGGTTTAAATAGCTAACCCAGTTGCTATCAGTTTGCAGACCTGCAGGAACAAGAATACTACCTGGCTCAAAAGCTATTTCACCTGAAGGCGTTTTTGCTGTAAGTGGGCTTAATGCCACCCGTGCTTTCACACCTTGTTCGAGTAAACTATTAAGCATTTTTGGCGCTAGGTAATCATCCCATTTGAATGCATAAGCATAGCTTTGTGGTAAAGCGGCAAAGCTTGATTTAACACTTTGCTGCCAAGGCATTTTGGCAACCTTTAAGCCCCAATTACTGCTTACCTTTGCAAATTCTAAATTAAAGGCATGAGCAAGTGTCCAGCCAGATACATCATAAAATGTATTATCGACAAAACGCTGTTGCTCACTAAAAATCGCTTTAATTAAACGAAATTGCGGCTGTGCTAAAGGCACATAATAGCTCTGCTCAGAAAAGCTTTGACCGTTCACTTTTAGCGGCTCTTCTAACATGTACGCATTGATTTGATGTTGTTTTAATAAATCAAGGAAGTACTTCATGCGACTTTGATCAGCGCCGCCTTTCACCACATACCCTTTAAAGTCTTCATCACCAGCAAGGTCAACAGCTTTGTTGTAAAATTTGGCTTGATAATCAAGTAAGTCTGTACGGTTATCAAGCGCGGCTTGGAACGTCGATAGGCTCGTTAATAACTGATTTTTAATCGTAAACGGGAAGCTTAATGGGCCGTTGATGGTTTCTTGTAAGTGACCACGTGAGCTCGCTTGTTCAAATAAAATACCTACACCGCCATTTACATCTGGGTAAGTTGAGCCTTTACCATAGTAAAAGTCATCGAAGCTTTCTTCTGTGAAGTAAAGAGCATTATGCTCATCAAGTGTCTTTGCATGATAGTTTGCAATTGCTTTAGTTAGCGTGACATTTTCTTCAGGAGTGATTGGGTGCTTACGAGTTGGGATCCCAGGCTGGAAAAAGTATGTGCTGTTTGGGCCCATCTCATGGAAGTCTGTTAGGATATTGGGCTTCCATTGATGAAACTGCGCAATGCGTGCACGTGATTCAGGGTGCTGTAGTAACAACCAGTCACGATTTAAGTCAAATAAATAGTGGTTAGTACGGCTACTCGGCCAACTTTCAATGTGCTCGCGAGTTTGTGGATCTGATGATAACTTCATACCACGGTTACTATTCGCCCAATTTGCAAAACGTGCTAAACCATCTGGGTTCAATGATGGGTCTAGTAAAATAACCGTGTTGTTTAGTAAGGCATCTATTTCTGGGCCTTGTGCAGCGGCAAGGTAGTAAGCAACGAGTAGCGATGCATTACTACCTGATGACTCATTCCCATGAACACTGTAACCCATCCATACAACCGCAGGTTGTTTGCTTGAGTCACTCGTTCCACCATTTAAGCGAGCTAAGTGAGCCTTGCGGATTTGCTCTACCTGACCCAGCTTTTCTGGTGCTGTGATGGTTAGCATCACAAGCGGACGCTGTTCATGTGTGCGACCGATTACTTTGAAGTTCATTCGATTACTTTTTTCAGCAAGAATTTGCATATATTGCACAAGCTGATCGTGACGTACATGCCACTCACCCACTTCGTAGCCTAGCACCTGCTCTGGGGTAGGAATAGTTGGGTCAAATTTCACATCTTCTTCAAAGTAATAAGAAAGAGGTTTTGCTAATGCGCTGACGCTCACTAGCATGGTTAATATTGTTATTATAAAACGCATAGATAGCACCCGTAATTATTTGATGTTTTAACGCTACCATTCGATAAAATAGATGCAACTTTTTACGCTCAACACTGGCGACAATACGATGAGCGGAGTATGATACTCAGTATCCGAGTAATTTAGTCAAGTATAGTCCGTTTTATGATCTCTATTTCTGAATCTGCACAATCTCATTTTGCTAAACTTTTAGCAGACCAAGCTGAACAAACGAACATTCGCGTGTTTGTAGTAAACCCAGGTACTTCGCAGGCTGAGTGTGGTGTTTCTTACTGCCCAGAAGACGCCGTTGAAGCGACTGATATTCGTCTACCATTCAATGGCTTTGATGCCGTTGTTGATGCAGAAAGCGCCCCTTTCTTAGAAGAAGCTGAAATCGATTTTGTAACTGACAAAATGGGAACTCAGTTAACACTTAAAGCGCCAAATGCAAAAGCACGTAAACTTAGCGATGATGCGTCACTGCAAGAGCGTGTTCAACACATGCTTGAAACTGAAGTTAATCCACAGCTCGCTAATCATGGCGGTCAAGTTAGCCTAGTAGAAATTACTGCTGACGGAATCGCAGTACTACAATTTGGCGGTGGCTGTAACGGCTGTTCAATGATTGATGTCACACTTAAAGAAGGCATCGAAAAAGAAATGATCGCCAAGTTTGACGAAATCAATGGTGTAAGAGACATTACTGATCACCAATCTGGTGAACACTCTTACTACTAACTGGTATTTAAAGCATGCTTAAAAAATGGGTATTTCGCTTAGGTAGCGACCCCAAGTTAAGCTTAAAACGCTTTCTTCGCGGCCTAGCACTATTTGTGCTGGCCGTGATTTTTATTGCTATAGGTTATTATGGGCCCGCACTATTTCAATTAATTGGTCTGATCATTTTAGCTGTGGCGATATTCTTTGCAGCCTGGGGCTACTTAGGTATTTTTGCCAACCGCTTTGCACAAGTCTTAGAACGATCTTCACCGAAAGATCACGACCCGGATCTATGGAAGTGATTTAATCTAATAATTGCTGATTATTGATAATTTTACGGTAGCGAATCCACAGAGTTAACCCTCGCATCAACATAAAGCTCGTCATAGCAAACCACAAACCATGGTTCTGCCAGCTACTTACCAGCCAAAACAGTCCAAAGAAGCCCACCAAAGCACTAAATAGCATTGTATTTCGCATGTCTTTGGCACGTGTTAAACCCACAAATACGCCATCAAATAAGAAGCAACCCATCGCCGCAATAGGTAAAATAATGACCCAGGGAAGGTAAACAGTCGCGAGGCTGATAACCTCTGGCACATCGGTAAGTAAACGAATGATTGCCTTGCCAAAAAATAAAAATATAAGACTATAAAACACGGCAAATAACCCGCCCCAAAACAGGCTCAAATTAACCCATAGCTTAATCTGCTTAGTGCTTTGTTCTCCTTTAGCTTTTCCGACCTTAGCTTCACTTGCATAAGCAATACCATCAAGTGCAAAGCTCACCAACATTAAAAAGTTCAGCAATACAGCATTGGCCGCTAAAGTTGTTTCACCGATACGTGCGCCATAAAAAGTCATAAAGCTAAAACACAGTTGTAGCGCCAGTGAACGAATAAATATATCACGATTTAAATTCACTAAATCAAGTAACTTAGCAACACTTAACCATGCTTTCACGGCAAGGTTAACACCCTGCTTTTTGGCAAGTTTTGCAACTAACATAAGTGCAAAAACAAGGGCAGTATAATCAGCAATTAAAGATGCCCACGCTGCTCCAGCCACACCCCAATCAAGAAACACCACAAAATAAATATCAAGCACAATATTAGTAATATTGGTGATAAGTAATAAATAAAATGGCCCGCGGCCATAATGCACCCCTAACATCCAACCAAGTAAAACCAAATTACACAAAGCAGCAGGCGCACTAAAAATACGAATTGAAAAATAGCTATTTGCTTGTTCTAAAACAGCGTCATTGGCATTTGATAAATATGCCATTAAGGATTGAATAGGTATACTCAGCGCTATTAATAACAGCGCAACCGCTGTTGCTAGTAACAAGCTGCGCTTTAATAGCTCAGCGAGTAAGGTGTGATCGCTTTTACCATAGGCCTGTGCAACCAACCCTGTGGTGCTCATCCGTAAAAAACCTGCTAGCCAAAATAATAACGAGATAACTGCTGAACCGAGTGCTATACCAGCCAAATAGTGAGCGCTTCCTAAGTGACCGATTACAGCGGTATCAACTAAACCTAACATTGGCACGGTAATATTTGATAAAATCATCGGACCGGCTAATAACAGTAAACTTTTATGGTGTGCCTTATGACGTTTAAGAAAATGTTTCATTTAGTATTTGCAGTCCTGTTAGGTTTATCTTTGCGTGCCCATGGCGCTGTCATTCTACAGTATCACCACGTCAGTGAAACCCTTCCTGCGGTAACCAGTGTCAGCAGCGATACATTCACAGAACATATGCAATATTTGCAAGATAATAACTTTAAAGTTATTCCATTAGATGAACTCATCACCGCATTACAAGCCGGCCAGCCTCTGACAGATAAAACCGTCGCGATTACCTTCGATGATGGCTATAAAAATAACTATGAAGAAGCGGCACCAATCTTAGAAAAATTTGGCTATCCATATACTATTTTCGTTAATCCCGAGTTGATTGATGAAGGCAAAAGCTATGTTATGACATGGCAACAGTTAAAAGAGCTATCTAATAAAGGCGCCATAATCAGCAATCACACACAAGTCCATAATTACTTACATCGCAAACAGCCAGGCGAGAGTGAAGAGGCGTGGTTAGCTCGCACTAAAAAAGATATTCTATCTGCTCAGCAACGCATTAAAGAAGAAATTGGTCATGATTACAAATATCTTGCTTACCCTTATGGCGAGTTTAACAATTCATTACAACAGTTAGTTAAATCTCTAGGCTTTGTTGGTATAGGTCAACATTCGGGTGCTGTAGGTATCCATTCTGACTTTACCCGATTACCACGCTTTCCGGCGTCGGGCTTTTATTCAAAACTTGATACGCTTGCCACTAAACTAGACTCGCAAGCATTCACTATCAAGCAGCTCACCTACTCAGATAGCGTAACGCATGAAAACCCGCCAAGTTTAAGTATGCAATTTGATATGCAAGACTTTCATAAAAGTCAGTTTGCTTGTTATGTCTCTGGTATTGGTCAAGCCGATTTAACGTGGCTTAGTAAAGATACGGTGAAGATCACCTCACCTGAAAAACTGAAAAAAGGCCGCTCTCGCTTTAACTGTACGGCCCCATCTATCGCGAAAAAAGGAAACTACTACTGGTTCTCACAACCTTGGGTTATTTTACCTTAACAGCTTGTTTTAGCATTTGTGCCGTTACCTTATCAAGACGAACCACTTCATTAGCCGCATTGAGCTCCACTGCGGCTTTTGGCATCCCCCATACCACAGACGATAATTCATCCTGAGCTATTGTGTAAGCCCCTGCTTGATTTAGGGCCAATAAACCTCTTGCGCCATCACTGCCCATACCGGTTAGTAACGCAGCCACTGTCGCTTTCGGACAGGCTACCTCCAAAGAGTTAAATAGCACATCAACAGAGGGACGATGTCGATTAACCAACTCACTCGAGTCAAGCTGACAAAACAAGCCGCCTGCTTTTTTCACCACACTTAAATGCTGATCGCCCGGTGCAATATATGCCCAGCCAGTTTGTAGCTTATCACCATGTTCAGCTTCTTTAACGTTGATTTTACAGGTTCTATCCATGCGCATCGCAAATGAAGTACTAAATACAGGAGGAATATGCTGTGTTATAACAATAGGTGGGCAGTTTTCTGGCATGCGTACTAGCACTTCTTTAATCGCTTCTGTGCCACCTGTTGAAGCACCTATTGCAAGCACGCTATTAGCTTTAAACTCAAGTGTTGCTAAAGAGCTATCGTCTTCAACTTTTGACTCTTTAAAGGCACGCACTCTAGCACCAGCTGCTGTACGCACTTTTTGATGTAGTAAATGCGCATAACGTTGCAAATTTTCAGTGACATTAATAGTTGGCTTGGCAATAAAATCAACTGCACCAATTTCGAGGGCTTCCAAAGTGATCGGGGAGCCTTTTTGAGTAAGCGTTGAAATCATAACAACCGGCATAGGACGAAGACGCATCAAGTTTTTTAAAAAGCTTAATCCATCCATTTTTGGCATCTCGATATCAAGGGTTAAGACATCTGGATTAAGGCGCTTAATTAAATCTCGGGCTTGATAAGGGTCTTCTGCCGCACCAACGACTTGAATGTCTTGCGCTTGCTCGAGTACTTCCTTGAGTAAACCACGGATCAAAGCAGAATCATCAACTATGAGTACTTTGATCATATGCTCTCCTAAAATAATTCAATATCCGTTTCTGCATCTTGTTGCTCAATATCGTGTAAGTATTTAATTTCACGTTTCTCGAGTTGATCAGAGTGCAATTCACGCATCTTTTTAACCTGTGCCTTGCCTGTTTGTGGATCAAACATCACCTTACGTGGCCAAGGCCCGCCAACATCATGGGATACTAAATCTAAACCTTCTTCAAGTACATAGGCATTTGCAAAACGAATATTGCCAACACCAATATCTGTCATTGAACGAATAATTTTTCCACCACCAAATAGTTTAACTTTGAGATTGCGTCTAGAAGCACCATTTTTTAGGATTTCATTGATCAAGTATTCCATTGCCCAGTTGCCATAGCGGCAGTTAAGGCTGTGTGCGTTGCTAGGATCAACGCCTTTTTCTGCTGGTAGCATGAAATGGTTCATGCCACCAATGCCTAAACCTTCATCGTAAATACAGGCTGCAATACAAGAACCTAGCACGGTTGTGATCAGTTCATCTGATTTTGAAACATAAAATTCGCCAGGCAATACCTTAGCAACGACTTTGTGGCGCTTACCATCCCAAAACCGCTTAACGTGTTCAAAACCAGGCAATACAGGTTTAAAATGACTACTCATAGACCACCTTTTTGATAGATCGTTTGGCCTAAATTCTTAAACTCTTTGTGGTCCTTACCCAGTGTTTCGGAATGCCCTAAGAATAAGTGACCGGAATCGGTCAACAAATCATAATAACGTTTAAATAGGGTATCTTTGGTCGGCTTATCAAAATAAATAACAACATTGCGACAAAAAATAACATCAAACGGCCCTTTCATAGGCCAGCTCTGTAATAAGTTTAGACGTTTAAAAAAAATATTTTTTTGTAGTTCGGGTTTTACTTTATATAACTGTTCATCATGGCTTTTTAAAAACCAGCGTTTAAGTTGGCTTTTGTCTAAACCATTCACATTCGCTGCTGTGTACGTACCAGCCTGCGCTTTAGCGAGCACATTTGAATCTAAGTCAGTGGCTAGGATTTTCACATCCCAGTCAGATGGAAATAAACTGCTTAAGGTCATAGCAATAGTGTAAGGCTCTTCGCCGGTTGAGCAGCCTGCAGACCACACCCTTACACGTTTTTGCTTAGCATTACTTACCAGTAGTTTTGGTACTATGGTATTTTTTAGATAACTAAAATGATGGGGTTCACGAAAGAAAGAAGTCAGGTTAGTCGTTATTGCATTAATAAACTCACTGAACTCTTGCTCTTTGTGCTCTTCGAGAAAATCTAAGTATTCTTTAAAGTTCTTAAGCTTATGTTGGCGAATACGTCTTGCTAAACGCGAGTAAACCATCTCGCGTTTATGCTCCGCTAAGACAATGCCGCAAGCATCGTACACTTGTGACGAAATAGCTTTAAAATCACTATCCGTTAATAAAAACTCTTTCATGTGTTTGACCCTGCAGCTGTAACATTAGATGCAATTAACTAGTTAGAATTTTGTTGGGAAGAGTTTTAAAACTCTTCCCACTCATCACTAGGGTCAACAAAGTTATTGCCTTTTGGCGCCGAGCGTACTGGTGAGCTTGGCTGTTTAGCGGCAGGCGCTGAACTTGCACGGCTGGTTATATCCATCTCATTATTTGATAACGAGAAGAAGTTTAATAAGCGGCGCATATCATTCGCTTGCTCTGCCATTGATTCTCCAGCGGCAGATGCTTCTTCAACCAAGGCAGCATTTTGCTGAGTCATTTCGTCCATTTGGGCAATAGCTTTATTAACCTGCTCAATACCAGAGCTTTGCTCTTCAGATGCTTGGGCAATATCAGAAATCATCGCTGTAACTCTTTGCACCGCTGTAACAATTTCTTGTAATGTTGAACCTGATTCATTAACTAGTAATGTACCATCTTCAACTTTCCCAACACTGTCTCGGATCAATTCTTTGATTTCTTTTGCTGCAGCTGCTGAACGTTGCGCTAAGTTACGCACCTCACCAGCAACAACCGCGAAACCACGGCCTTGTTCACCTGCTCGCGCAGCTTCAACAGCCGCATTCAACGCTAGTAGGTTTGTTTGGAAGGCAATTTCATCAATTACACTGATAATGTCTGCAATCTTCTTACTTGATTCATTAATTGCTGACATACTGGTGACAGCGCGATTTACCACTTCACCACCTTTTTGTGCCTTAGTGCGTGTTTCTTCAGCAAGTTCATTTACTTCTTTTGCATTATCAGCATTTTGACGAACCGTACTGGTCATCTCTTCCATGCTTGATGCTGTTTCTTCAAGTGATGAAGCTTGCTCTTCAGTACGTTGACTTAAATCAGCATTACCTTGTGAAATTTCTTCTGCGCCACTTGCAACCAGCGTTGCTGAGGTATTAATGCGATTAATTACTTCAGTAAGCTTATCAGCCGTGGCATTTGCATCACGTTTTAGCTTGTCGAACGAACCTTGGTAGTCTTGCTCAATACGTTTTGATAAGTCACCGTTCGCCATGGCATCCAGCATGTTGCCAGTGTCTTTTACTGCATCATCAACAATGCTAACAAGGCTATTTAAGCCCTGCGCTAGACGTAAGAAGAAACCTTGTTTACCCGCTTCTTCAACACGCGCTTCTAAGTCACCACTCCCCGCAGCAGCGACGAGGCCTGCAATTTCTTTTTCAATAGCGACTTCCGCGGTTCTATCTTCCCACTCCACTACCGTACCAATACGTTCGTTTTCTGGGGTGAAAATAGGGTTTGCAACCAAGCCAAAAGTACGCCCACCCACTTGAATTTCAGTGCTATAAGTATCACTTAACTTAGCAAGCATGTTGCGTTGATGTGCTGGGTTCTTATGGAACACATCAATATTTTGACCAATCAAATTATTACTGTTGAAATTAGGTAAATCTTTCCTTAAATCACTTTCAGCAATCTTCATCATGTTCAGAACAGCTTCGTTCATGTAAATAATGTTGTTGCCAGAATCAGCAATCATGGTATTCGTTGCCACACGGTCAAGTGCACGACGTACTCGCAGGTTTTCTTCTGCTGCACGCTTTTCAGCTTCGGCTTTATTTACGCTATCAGTAATATCTTGCCACTCAACAATAGTACCTAAACGCTTACCTGATGCGCTCACCCAAGGTGTTGCAATCAAGCTAAAAATAAGCCCTGCTAAACGCAATGTCGTTTTGTATGGTTCAGATAATGTTTTTAGCAGCTCACGTTGGTGTGACGGTTGTTTATGAAAATCATCAACGCAGGTTCCAACTAGGTTTGCAACTGAAAAGCTAGGTAGCACAGTTTGTAACGTTGACTCACGAGCTTGCAGCATTTGCTTTACTTGCTCATTAACGAAAATAATTTTCAAATCGTTATCGGCAATCATCACATTTGCTTGGCATACACGCAGCGCATTTGATAAGTCAGCATCACGTTTTGACTGACGTTCAAGCTCTTTTTGTGGTGTAATATCGGTAGCAAGCTTGATGACTTTAGTGACATTGCCATTGCTATCAATAATCGGGTTATAGGTGCCTTGAATCCAAACTTGCTTGCCATTTTTACCGACACGCTTAAATTCATCAACAAAGAATTCACCGCTGCGTAATCGTTGCCAAAACTGTTGATATTCAGGGCTTTGCGACTCTTCTTCAGCAACAAACATAGAGTGGTGTTGCCCTTGAATTTCTTCGAGTTGGTACCCCATGGTGTTTAAGAAATTAGCATTGGCAGTAATGATCTGCCCCGATGGTTGAAACTCAATCATCGCTTGCGACTTTCTCAGTGCCGCAATAACTAAATCATTTTCCGACTCAACATTTTTAGGACTGCTAAACCATCCCATACCCTTCACCTTCTTGTTAATCTACCCAGTTAAATGTCCATTGTTTTTTGTAGGTCAAGTAATGCGACCATCTTCTCACCCACATTGACTAAACCCGCAACAAATTGCGCGTTGTCTGAGTCAGACAAATGTGGCACTGCCTTCGCTTCATGCTCTGCAATGCTATAGACATCCGAGACGGCATCAACTGCGATGCCCATAATTTTACATGTATTTTCAAGCTGTACTTTTAGAACGATTACAACGGTTAACGGCCCGTACTCTATGGCTGATATACCAAAACGAAGCCTTAAATCAATAATTGGCACTATAGTGCCGCGCAGATTAATAACCCCTTTGACGAAATCCGGTGAGTTAGGGATCACCGTAATTTCTTCCCAACTGCGAATTTCTTGAACCGTTAAAATATCTACACCGTACTCTTCTTCGGCCATAAAGAAGGTTAGGAATTGTTTTACATCTTGATCTTGTTCAAGAGTTAGCTTGTTATGCAGGTCGTCGTGTTGTGCAATCATGACGCCTCCAAATTCGCTTTTGATTCTATAATCAATTCCTGGCTCCCTGGCTTTCTAAGCCCAGATAATTTAATCAAACCACTAATATCAACAATCAAAGAAACACGACCATCGCCTAAGATTGTAGCCCCAGAAACGCCATCAACTTTTTGATAGTTTGCCTCCAAACTTTTGATTACGACTTGTTGTTGAGATAATAAGTCGTCAACTAATAAACCTACTTTTTGATTGTCGCTTTCAACAACAACCAGTAAGGTTTTATCAAGCGTTTCAATTGCCCCTTGGTGGTTAAAAATATTGTAAAGCCTTAAGATTGGAATATATTCATCACGTAAGCGCAGCACATCTAAGTCTTTACCAACCCGACTTACCTTACTGATATCGATTTGCAATGATTCGATAATCGAAATTAGCGGGATAATATAAGTATGCTCAGCAATACGTACTAACTGCCCATCTAAGATAGCCAATGTTAGCGGTAGGCGAATTGTAAATGTCGAACCTACGCCCGGTGCTGAAGCCACTTCCACAGAACCGCTCAACGCTTCGATATTGCGCCTTACTACATCCATACCAACGCCACGACCCGATAGGTCGCTTACTTGATCGGCTGTAGAAAACCCTGGTAAGAAAATAAGCTCGTTTACTTCGTTATCAGACAACTCATCAGTTTCTGAAATTAGGCCGTTTTTAATTGCCTTTTCACGAATTTTAGTGGTGTTAAGACCTTGGCCATCATCCATAATTTCGATAACAATATTGCCACCTTGATGAAACGCATTGAGCGTGACAGTACCAACAGGGTTTTTACCCGCAGCAACACGCTTATCAACAGTTTCTAAGCCATGGTCTAGGGAGTTTCTCACTAGGTGAACCATAGGATCAGAAAGCTTCTCCATCACGGTTTTATCTAGTTCGGTTTGCTCACCAAGTAACTTTAGCTCAACTTGTTTATCAAGCTTTTGCGAGATATCTCGCACTAAGCGAGGGAAGCGACTAAACACAAAGCTTATTGGCAACATACGAATACGCATGACGTTTTCTTGTAAGTCACGAGTATTATGTGCCAGTTGCGCTAAGCCCTCTTGTAGAGAAGCAATCGTCGCTTCAGTGATTTCTTGCTCACCCAATTGGCTTAACATCGCTTGGGTAATAACTAATTCACCCACCATGTTGATGAGTGAGTCAACTTTATCAATACCAACCCTGATTGAGGTTGATTCTGCATTGGCAGTAGTTGCTTTAACTGGCGCAGGCTTTTTGGTATCAGAAGTTGGTTTAACTGCTGCAGGCTCAGCCTCTTTCACTGGTGCTGCATCTTCTGTAGCAGTTTCAGCTGCCGAAATATCTTCATCACCAAACAAACCACCGCATAGCGTGATGGTAATATCAGCGTCATCCTCAACCCATTCAAAAATTTCTTCTATACAGCTTTGCTCTTTGTCTGTGGTTAAGAAAAAGCGCCACGATAAGAAACAATCTTCAGGGGCAAGGTTAGTGATGTCAGGCACATCATCTTGAAAAGCTTGTGTTTCAAGTTCACCCAACTCCGCTAATTCACTGATCATGTACAGTGGTTCATTACCGGTTTTAAATAAATGATGGTGTGGTTTGAAATCGATTTGATAGGTATTAAAACTGTTTTCGCTGACAGCTTCTTGCGCTTGAGCAGGTTCTTTACTTGCAGCACGCATGCCGAGAATTTCTTCAAACTTAATACGAAGTTCATCAGCTTCAGTTAGGTCTGGCTGCTGCTCAGCTTGCAAAGTTCTGAGTAAAGCTCGTAAACAATCAACTGATTTTAAAAGTAAATTTACATGCTCAGCAGTAAGATCACGTGAGCCTTCACGGATTTGATCTAACAGGGTTTCGAGAACATGAGTAAAATCTGCAACGGCACTAAAACCAAAGGTTCCACTGCCTCCTTTTATCGAATGCGCAGCGCGAAAGATTGTATTTATTGTCTCTAAGTCTTCTTCGCCAGGTACTAAGTTTAATAACTCAGCCTCCATAGCATCGAGTCCTTCAAAGCTTTCTTCGAAGAATACTTCAAAAAATTGGCTTAGATCTATACTCATGCCCCGCTCCTATTATTAGCGAATCACTTTTTTCAATACCGCTAACAATTGCTCAGGATTAAATGGCTTAACAATCCAACCAGTTGCTCCAGCAGCTTTTCCTTCAGACTTTTTATCAAGCCCCGACTCTGTGGTCAGCATCAGTAAAGGTGTGAACTTATAATTAGGTAAGCTACGTAATTCACGAATAAGGGTAATACCATCCATTACCGGCATATTCACATCAGAAATAACTGCATCAAAGCCTTGTTGCTTTGCGATGTTTAATGCTTCACTGCCATCTTTTGCCTCTGTAACATCAAAGCCAGCTTTTTTAAGCGTAAAACCAACCATTTGGCGCATAGATGCAGAATCGTCTACTGCTAAAATTCTTTTCATAAAAACCTCTTAATTGGCATTCTCAAGCACAAGGTAATGACTTAAGCCCAAACTATTAATTGCCTGTAGCAAAGGTTTGCTCTCGCCAACCCAAATAATTTTGTGTTGCACAGAAAGCAAGTGCTTCTGTAATGCACATAAAAGCTGAATTGATGCTGTGTCAGCACGTGTCACTTCACTGATATCCAGACAAATATCATCATTTGCTGACAACTCTTGTAGCAAATCTTGATGGAGCGTTTCGACCTGACTAATAGCTAATTCTGTAGGGAGCTTTAACATTACTTCTTCTTTCCCTGCTTTAAACAATTCATAACAAAAGCTTAGACTGACTAAATAAAAATGCCATAATTTGAATCAAAAAATAGTAAAATTTTTTAGTAGCTTAGACATATATGTCAAAAAAGGAAGCTTTTCTTTTGCTGAAATTGACTCACCAAGCAAAGAAAATTTACTTTGCGTAATAATCTGCTATTTTTTTGAACTCATCAGTCAAAGTTGTGGCATTAATCAAGGGCACACTTCCTTGTTTAAATTCAGGCTTAAAAATGGCACGCACAGAACCATCACCATCAACCATCACCACAGAAGCACTATGATCAACGGCATACTCTTGCTGATCACTGTCGTTAATTGCGTAAATTAAGCCAAGCTCTCTAACAAAGGGGAAAAGTTGTTTGTGTGGGCCTGATACAGCAAGAAATTCAGGGTTAAAGTAATCAATGTAAGCTTTGCGTTTTTCGGTTGTATCACGCTTTGGATCAACAGCAACAAACCATACTTGCACTTTGTAACCTTGGCTTAATTGCTTTTGCACTGCAGTTAATTTCGCCAGTGTCATTGGGCAGATATCAGGACAGCTAGTGTAGCCTAAAAAGACCAAGTTCCAATGCCCCATAAATTGGCTATTATCTGCAGGTGTACCATGTTGGTCAGTTAATAAAAACGGACTAATCGGCTTTGCTGGCTCGTAAACGAGCGCTTCAACTTTAGGAGCGGTGTTATTTTTGCCACAACCGGTTACAAATAATACCGCACTGAAACATAAAAAAGCGACGATTCGTGTCATAAAACTAACCATTTATCAATAAATAAGGCGATAAAGAGTAGCATTAAATGCACAATTGAAAAACGAAATAAATCCATTGCGGTATCATCTTTTGGGGCAATTTTTAGTTTTAATGCCTTATAGATGAAGACCGCATTTAGAGCGCTTGCCCCTAGCAAGTAAATTAACCCTGACATACCAATTAGATAAGGCAGTACACATACCAAAGCTAGCAAAATGCTATAACCAACAACACAGGTTTTACAAAATTCAATACCGTGAGTAACAGGCAGCATAGGAATTTTTGCACGCTCATAGTCACTTTTACGAGCAATTGCTAATGCCCAAAAGTGTGGTGGAGTCCAAGTAAATATAATCATCACTAATAACCATGGCGCAGCAGCCATATGGCCCGTTTCAGAAACCCACCCTAAAAGCGGCGGCATCGCACCAGCTAACCCCCCAATAACAATATTTTGCGGTGTAGCACGCTTTAAAAACGAAGTGTAAATAAATGCATAACCAACGAGTGCAAACAAAGTAAGGATTGCCGTTAATGTATTTGCCCACACCATAAGCATAACAAAACCTAGCATACCGATGGTCGCCGCAAAGCTCAAAGCATGCTGTTTGCTTAGGCGCCCTTTTGCCACAGGGCGATGACGTGTACGTGCCATTTTACTGTCGATTTCACTATCAACAACATGATTGATTACAGCAGCAGCGGCCGATAACAAACCAATACCAAGCAAACTTGCAAGCTGTACAAACACTCCACGCCCAACATCGGGAGCCAATGCCAAACCAACCCAAGCAGTTAGTACAAGCATGGCAACTACTTTAAATTTACTGATAGCTAAGTAATCTTTAAGTAACTCTGAGCTTTGGCTAAATAATGATTTTTCTGTGCTTAGTAATATTGCCATCACAGCCTCCTAGGTTCTTATTTTTAAATGGAAGCATAGTCTTACCATGCTAAGCAGTAGTAGTGCGGCCATTAGATTGTGCGCAAGCGCAATACTTAATGGGAAGTGCCAATGCACAACAGCTAGGCCTAAACAGATTTGGCACAGCAAAGCGATTAATACGGTGACTGTGCAGTGCTTAATTTTTCGAGAGTAACATCTTGAATATATGCGCCACATGATCAGTGCTAACACCACACAAGTAACCAACGCCCAAATACGATGCAGTAAGTGAATTGACATACGCGCTTGCTGCGATAACACACCATATTCATAGGTACTGTGCTCGAGCGGCAGTTGAAAAACGCTCTTCAAAGAAAACGGTTGTCCGTAGCTACAAAGCGGTAAGCCATTACAATGCGGAGCGGCATAATTTGCAGCAAGCCAGCCACCCAACGCAATTTGCAGTATTAGTACCACCAAACCCACAAGCGCTAGACGATAGTATGGCTTTGCACCGCTATCATTACTCGCTACGGGTTTGGTTTTTAAGCGTAGATACAATAAAAACACCAACGACAAAATACTAAAACCGCCAAGTAAATGTCCCATTACAACCAAAGGCTGTAAGTTCATAGTCACAGTCCACATGCCCAATGCGGCTTGGAAGATCACCAGTAGTAATAGTGCCAGTGGCAATTTAACCGGCGTATTTGGATATTGGCGTTTTAACCATGCAAAAACAAACAAAGCTAAAATTAATAGGCCAAGGGCACCAGCAAAATAGCGATGGATCATCTCTTTCCAAGCTTTTGCTGCCTCAAACATCATATCAGGGTAGTTTTGTTCAACATGTAACAGAGCAGTTTCATGTTTTGGCACAGTTAAAAACCCATAGCAACCAGGCCAGTCTGGACAGCCAAGCCCAGCATCACTCAGCCGTGTATAAGCACCAAGCCCAACAACCAAGATAGAGAAGAAAACCGTAATTAAGACTAAATA
>NZ_JAKEVN010000066.1:0-23638 GCF_022398505.1 Pseudoalteromonas sp. Isolate3
TTTTTTAACTTCCTAACTCATAAATAAATATTGCTTCTAGCGTAGTAAACTTGCCATATATATGTCAGGTTTGCTTTAATGCATAGACTTTTCGTTTTCTAAGCAATGACTCTCACTTTTTAACGGGCAAAAAAAATGACATTAAATAAAATTAGCCAAGCACTTATCTTATCAGGTGCTGTTTTTCTTGGTGCATGTTCTGACGAGCAAGCTAGCACTTCTCAAACTAAGCCTGCTGCAGAGCAAACAAAACAAAGTACTGAACAAAACAACCCACAACTAATCAATGCAGAGAAAAGCCGTTTAGACATATACACAGACTTCACGCTTACTTCTGACCTAAGCCATTTAAGTGACAACCAAAAGCAAATGGTTGGCAAATTAATTGATGCATCAAAAATTATGGATGAGCTATTCTGGCGTCAAGCATTTGGTGATAACAAAGACGCTTTCCTTGCAAAAATTAATGATGAAAAAGTTCAGAAGTTTGCAGATATCAACTATGGCCCTTGGGATCGCTTAAACGGCGACCAAGTTTTCTTATCGGGCTATGAAGAAAAACCACTAGGTGCTGAATTTTATCCAAGCGATATCACTAAAGAAGAGTTAAACAACGCAACGGTTGATGACAAAACAGGTCTTTATTCGGTGATAAAACGTGACGAAAAAGGCCAGCTTTACAGTGTGGCTTACTCAGTTGAGTACGCACAAGAACTTGAAAAAGCAGCTAACTTGTTACGTGAAGCAAGTACGCTTGCTGATGACAAAGAATTCGCTAACTATCTTAGCATGCGCGCAGAAGCACTAGTAAGTGATGACTTCCAACCTTCTGATTTTGCATGGATGGATATGAAGAATAATCCAATTGACGTGGTTATTGGTCCTATCGAAACTTATGAAGATCAACTATTTGGTTACCGTGCAGCGTATGAATCTTATGTACTTATTAAAGATTTAGCATGGAGCGAGCGCTTAGCTAAATTTGCCGCTTTCTTACCTGAGCTACAAAAAGGTTTACCTGTAGACGAAAAATACAAACAAGAAGTCCCTGGCTCTGATGCTGACCTAAATGCTTATGATGTTGTGTATTACGCAGGTCACTCAAATGCAGGTAGTAAAACAATTGCTATCAACCTGCCAAATGATGAACAAGTACAGCTAGAAAAAGGCACACGTCGTTTACAGCTTAAAAACGCAATGCGCGCTAAATTCGATAAAATCTTAGTGCCAATTTCAGAGCAGTTAATTGTTCCTGAACAACGTAAACACATTACCTTTGATGCTTTCTTCGCAAACACTATGTTCCACGAAGTAGCTCACGGTTTAGGTATTAAAAACACGATCACTGGTAAAGGAACTGTTCGCCAATCACTCCAAGAGCATGCAAGTGCCCTTGAAGAAGGTAAAGCGGATATCTTAGGTCTTTACATGGTTGAGCAATTGCTTAAGAAAGGTGAGATCACAGAGGGCACATTAGAAGATTACTACATCACCTTTATGGCCGGTATCTTCCGCTCAGTGCGTTTTGGTGCATCAAGCGCACACGGTAAAGCGAACATGATCCGCTTTAACTTCTTCGCTGAAGAAGGCGCCTTCTCTAAAAATGCTGACGGCTTATACAGCGTTAACATGGAGAAAATGAGTCAAGCAATGGAGAAACTATCTAACCTAATCCTTACTATTCAAGGTGACGGTGATTACCAAAAAGTTGATCAGCTAATCGCAACTCATGGCGATATCAAAGCTGAACTAGCTAAAGACTTAGAAAAACTAAGCCAAGCTAACATCCCTGTTGATGTTACTTTCAAACAAGGTAAAGAAGTATTAGGCCTTTAAGGTTAATGCTTCTTTAATATTAAAAACGCTGCAATTGCAGCGTTTTTTATTGCCTGACCCCTAGTAAAACACGACTAGTGTGCGATGAAGTTCAAACCATATTTGGAGTTTAGCTCTACAATATCCCCGTTGATCAGCATCTTTTGAAACTCAGTATTAAAAGCTTCAATAAATTCATCGAGTTCGCGTTGCTTACTAAAGCCGTAGTAGCCCTGATTAACCGTCACCGGCGGCGATAACATTATGACTTTATCATCGATACCTAAGCTTTCGATCACAGGCATTGCTGCGCGAGGATGGGTAAGTATTAAATCAACTCGGTTATGCATCAACTGTAAAAAACTAGCCCGCACATTACCCACTTCAGATAGCGATAAGTTTGCCTCGTTACGTTTAAATTCAGGACCATAGTTCCAACCTCGAATGGTACCAATAATATCTTTTCGTAAACTGGCAAAGTTTCCAACCCAAGTCACATCATTGTTCTTTTTGGTATATAAAACAATCGGGTCTTCGTAAAAAGGTAAGTCACTAAATTGCATATACTGCTGACGTATAATAGATTTGTAAGGACCTATAATGGCATCAGCTTGACCTTGCTCTACCATTTTTAAAGCGCGTTTTAGTGGCATGATATCGATAACCAACTCGTGCCCTAAACGCCTGCAAATTTCGTGGGCAATATCGGCACCTAAGCCAACCACTGTGCCCTGCTGATCTTGTTCTAAAATCGCAGGAAAATGACTACCAACAAAGTAATAGCTTTTTGCTAAACACGAAAAAGAGCTCAGAATAAGCAACATGGCAAACACTGTGTGTTTCATTTATTCTGTACCCCTTTACGCATCACTCATTTAGCTTAGTCCAATCTTACTAGAACAAATAGTTTAAAAATGCGCTTTTAATGCGGAAATTTGTTCATCAGTGTAAGGCACTGCGGGTAATTTTCCCCAAACTGGTGTTGGCCAAGCCGCATCGGCTGTAAAACGTGCAATATGATGAACATGTAATTGCGGCACCATGTTACCCAATGCCGCCACATTTAGTTTGTCTGGGTTGAATACCTGTTGTAATAGTTTACTGAGTTTGCCCGATTCTTGTAATAAGGTAATTTGTAGTTCTTCAGAAAGATCAATAATTTCTTTAACACCAGCGACTCTTGGCACTAAAATAAACCAAGGGTATTGGCTATCATTCATCAGCAATACTTTACACAGTGGCCAATCAGCAAGTTCGATGCAGTCGCGTTGTAATTCTGGGGCCAAAGAAAACGGCGTGTCAGTATTTTTCATCAATAAATCCTTTGATATTGGGTAAACATACCCTACTTTATAGCATTTTGTTGCAGTTGACTAAGCTTACCATTACCATCGTTGCAGTTTTTATTCGAGCGAAGGTACTCCTGTGCTAAAAAAAATTAAATCTCTCTCACTTGCTTTGCCAGTCGTGGCAACAGCATTCAGTGTGACCGCTGACCCCCTCACTCTTGAACGTATTTTTGACGATCCAAGCTTAGCAGGCAAAGCCCCTGTACAACTTAAATTTTCTCCAGACGGCAGTCGTGTAACTTACCTGCAAGGTAAAACGGATGATTACAACCGCTACGACTTATGGGAGTACAATTTAAAAGATAACAAAAACCGCCTATTAGTTGATTCTGCAGCACTATTTTCTGGCCCTGAAAACTTATCTGACGAAGAAAAAGCACGCCGTGAGCGCCAGCGTATTTTCGGTAAAGGGATCTTAGAATATAAGTGGTCAAAAGACGGTAAAGCGCTTTTATTCCCGCTTAATGGCGACCTTTACTATTATGAGCTTAATTCAGCTAAAAGCCGTAAATTAACCGACACAGAAGCATTTGAAACCGATGCGCGTTTCTCACCAAAAGGGCACTATGTGTCATTTATTCGTGAGCAAAACCTGTACGCTCTTAACTTAAAGACGGGTCAAGAAATCCAATTAAGTAAAGATGGCGGCGGCGTAATTAAAAATGGTATGGCCGAGTTTGTTGCGCAAGAAGAAATGGGCCGTATGACTGGCTACTGGTGGTCAGGTGATGAATCTAAAATCGCTTATACCCGTGTTGATGAGAGCCCAGTAAAAGAAGCTATTCGTAATGAAATTTACGCTGATGAAGTAAAGCTTTTCAACCAACGCTACCCGTTTACTGGTACCGACAACGTTAAAATCCAGTTAGGTGTTGTGAGCATCAACAATCAAAAAACCGACTGGGTTGATTTAGGCGACGAGCAAGATATTTATATTGCCAGAGCTAAATGGTTAAAGGATAACAAAACGCTTTCTTACCAGTGGCAAGACCGCTCGCAACATAACTTAGAATTACGTTTTTATAATAGCGAAACTAAAAAGCAAACAGTTGCCCTAAAAGAAACCAGCGATACTTGGATTAACCTGCACTTTGATTTGCAGTTCTTAAACGATAAAAAACATTTTGTTTGGGCATCTGAGCGCGACGGTTTTAAACACCTTTATTTATATCGCACAAACGGTGAAATGATCCGTCAAATCACCCAAGGTGAATGGGTAGTTGATAGCTTAAAAGGTATCGACGAGAAAAAAGGCATCGTTTATTTTGCGGGTCGTAAAGACACAGCTCTCGAGAGCCACCTTTACAGCGTACCGCTATTCAAAAAAGGCGAAATTAAACGCGTAACTGAGCTTGGTGCTTACCACAATGTAGTAATTGCTAAAGATAACAAAACTTTTATCGATAACAGCTCATCAGTGAATAAGCCTGGCTCTGCGGCATTACGTAAAATTAATGGCGAATTTATCACTTGGCTTGAAGAAAACAAGTTAGATAAATCACACCCATTAACGCCTTACCTAACTGATTTAATCACTCCAGAGTACGGCACGTTAACGGCTGAAGACGGGCAAATCATGCATTATCGTTTATTCAAGCCAACTAATTACCAAGATGGTAAAAAGCACCCGGTTATTGTTAACGTTTACGGCGGTCCTCATGCCCAACGTGTAACGAACAGCTGGCGTAGTAAAAACTTGTACTTCCAGTACATGGCACAACAAGGCTATGTTATTTTCCAACTTGATAACCGTGGTTCATACAACCGTGGTAAAAAGTTTGAAGACGTAATTTATAAACATTTAGGTGTTGCAGAAGTAGCAGATCAAATCAAAGGCGTTGAGTTTTTACGTACCCTTGATTACGTTGATCCTGAGCGTATTGGCATTTATGGCCACAGCTACGGTGGTTACATGGCGCTTATGACCATGTTTAAAGCGGGCGATTACTTCAAAGCGGGTGTTTCTGGAGCGCCAGTAACTGATTGGGCACTCTACGACACTCACTACACAGAGCGTTATGTAGGTCACCCTGCAACGAATGCTAAAGGTTACGAAGCAAGTGCTGTTTTCCCTTATGCTGAAGGTTTAAAAGGCCCGCTGATGATTTATCACGGGATGGCTGATGATAACGTGTTATTCACTCATGCCACTAAGTTATTCAAACAACTGCAAGATCAAGAAAAGCAGTTCGAAATGATGACTTACCCGGGCTCAAAACACAGTTTACGTGGCAAAAGCGTACAAACGCACTTACACCAAACTATCACAAGTTTCTTTAACCGACACTTTAACGTTGAGTAATCACTTTTAATTTCGGTAACTTAGACTAAAGGCTGATTGTTAAATCAGCCTTTTTTTTGTCTCAATGTATTCTACTATTTAACTAGATTTTCAACCTATTTTGGCTACGCTTAATACATTGCTCTTAAGAGCATGACGAAGGAATACACATGAATTACTTACGCCGTTTTACGATCTTTCAGCGCCTCGCCATGTTAGTGAGTGTGGTAGTGATAGGTTTAATATTTTTGAGTGTCTCAAGTTTGATGCAGCAGTTTAGCTCGCTAAAACAAGAGCAATACATAAAAACCAAAAACCTTGTTGAGTCTGCCCACTCTATTATCGAGCATAACTATGCTTTATTCGAGCAAGGTAAGCTGAGTGAACAACAAGCCAAACAAGCAGCCCTCGAAACAATTTCTGCACTTCGTTACGACGATAACAATTACTTTTGGATTAATGATTATCAACCCGTTATGGTCATGCACCCATTTAAGCCCGAATTAAATGGTAAATCACTAGCCGGCAGTAAAGATCCAGACGGCGTGCCGTTATTTGTCAACATGGTTAATATTGTCAAAAAACAAGGTGAAGGTTTTATTCCTTATAAGTGGCCAAAGCCAGGTAAAGACGAGCCAGTTGATAAAATTGCCTACGTAAAAGGCTTTGATAAATGGCAATGGATTGTAGGCTCTGGTGTCTACATCGATACCATTGAAGAGGCATTCTCTTCGCTACGTAATCATGTGATTATTACCGCGCTAGTGATCATTGCCCTACTAGTTGCGCTAAGCTACCTAATTGCCAATAGCATTCTTCGACCGACACAACTTGCTGCCGACATGATGAAAGACATCTCACAAGGTGAAGGCGACTTAACCCAAAAGCTTGATGAAAATGGCAATGATGAAGTATCTCGTTTATCGCGCTACTTTAACTTGTACACCGCAAAAATGCGTGAGTCACTGAAACATGTTGCCCACAATGCAGAGCAAGTAAATCAGTTTGCCCATAGCGTTGATGATGCCAGTAAAACAAATCACTCTTTTATTGAGCTACAAAACGACAGCTCGACTCAAGTAGCAACCGCAATGGAACAAATGACTCATCAAATTCACGATGTCAGTCAAAATGCCGATCAAGCTGAGCATGCCGCTAATGAAGCCGCGCAAAATGCAGAAGCGGGTAAGCAGGTTCTTAACAAGACCATTACCGCCATTGAGACCCTGTCGCATAATATTGAACAAGTTAGTAAGGTAACAGCCGACCTCGCTGCAGAGAGTAACAACATAGGCTCAGTACTTGATGTTATCCGCAGCATTGCAGAGCAGACCAACTTACTGGCACTCAACGCTGCTATTGAAGCGGCTCGTGCTGGCGAGCAAGGTCGAGGCTTTGCTGTTGTAGCTGACGAAGTACGTACATTAGCAAGTCGCACAGGTAAAAGTACTGACGAAATTCAAGCCATGATCAGTAAACTACAAACCGGCGCACAAGCTGCTGTTGATGCTGTATCGGCAAGCCAACAATTATCAAGCGAAACCGTTTCACAGGCAGGTGAAGCAAATAGTTCACTGAGTGAGATTGAGCGACTTGTCACTATTATCAAAGATATGAACAGCCAAATCGCCCGCGCTACCGAGCAACAAACCAGCGCCGCAGATGAGGTTAATTTACGGATTAATGAGCTTTCGCAATCAACTGAGCAATCACTGTCGAATACCGAAGGGCTTTCAAACGCCAGTGAAAACTTAAAGCAAAGCTCACAAGCGTTAAGTGATGTCGTTAACCGTTTCAAGCTCGACTAACACCACAAAAAAGCCCCGCACAGCTGTGCGGGGCTTTTCAAACTTATAGCTTATAGCTTTTAGCTTATAAACAATAACGAGCGAATAAGCTGCTTACTGTTGCTGCGGTAGGCTTACCATGTTGCCAATCACCGCCTTCTACACCACTGCCTGCGATGTCCATATGAACATACGGTAATGGCTTTTCAGATTCAGTGCCATGTTTATCTAAACCACCAACAATTGCTAAAAATGCCATTGGGAATTGGTGACCACGAGCTGTCACTGCAGAAGCTGCATTGTTACTTGATAATACATCGTCAGCTAACGTTCGAGGGCGAATGAAGTCATAATCTTCACGGCGGCTGCGTGATACTTCTGCACCATCAGCCCATAAATCGCCTAGGTCAGCAATTTGACGAGAAATTTTAGCTGCACGAGCAGGACCATTTTCAACATACGCACTGTAAGGACCCATCGCACGTGCTGCGTGACCGGTTAGAGTTGCAACAGTGAATAGCTCAGGGTTCACTTCGTTTAGGGCGCGATCTTTCATTTCGCTTAGTAAGTCGCCCATTGCTAAACGACCTTCAGCATCTGTGTTACCGATACGAACACGAACACCTTCACGGCTGGTAATGATTTCATCCGGTACGAAACAATCAGAACCAATTGAGTTACGAACTACGGCTAAGTAAGCAATTACTTTTACGCCTTTAGGAGCAAAGTCAGCTACTGATTTCATAAAACCTGCAACCGAAGCTGCACCGCCTTTATCGCGGCTCATACCTGCCATAAAGCCACCCACTTTAAGGTCTGCACCACCGGTATCGTAAACTAAACCTTTACCAACAAACATTAAGGTGCGCTCAACGTCGCCTTCAGGAACATACTCTAGCTTTACAACTCGTGGGTGATGACGCTCAACAGCGTAAGATGCGCGTGCTACGGTGCTCATCATTGGGTAATCTTTATCGATGGTGTTGATATCTGAAATCACTTCTACAGACACCTTACTACCTGCAAATAACTCAACGCAATAATCCGCAAAACGAGGTGGTGCCATACGCTCAGGTTCTGTACCACATAAGTCACGTGCAGCGTATTGACCTGCTGCAATGGCATTAAGGGCTTTGCTCATCGCGTCATCTGCGCCCACTAAGCTAATTTGGCTGATTGGTTCAATCGCCTGACCGTGGAACTCACGTGCTTCAAGAGGTTGCCACAGCGCTTGGCAAGCACCTAAATACGCCACTTCAAGGGCATGCTTGTAACGGCTGTCTTGATTTACATTTGCAAGTAAAATAGCAGGCTGAGTGCTACCCGATGCTTTCGCTTCTAGTACACCTTGCTTTGCCGCGTCAAAGTAACGACGTACATCATCATAATCACGGTTTAGAGGACCTGTAGGCGCTAAAATAACACGTTTTGAGTCAACTACAAGTAATGTTACTTGTTTGCCAATACGCGCGTCTACAGCTTGTTGAGTGTTAATAGCTTGGCTTAAGCTTGCGTCCGCTAAAGAAGAAAAATCATCACCGATAATAATCAATGCATCGTGATCTGCATCCGCTAATTGAGGGGCTGCAACTGCATGAGGGTATGCCATAAAAAAGGTCCTGCTGTTAGAAACATAGGACCTTATTATCATTGATTTAGAGCGCTATTGCCAGCCAAGTAAGATAGCTAACTATAAGGCTGGCAAGCTAAGTTTACTGCTCTGTAACCTGTGTTGAATCTTTACGATGTTTAACAATCACAGACCAAGCTTCAAGCATAACCAGAACACTCACTACCAGTACTAACAAATCAAGTGTCACCAGTAACCAGTTACCTTGTTGGTAGTATTCACCAAGTTTGATAACACCAGCAAAGAACGCCATAACTAATACGAAGCTCATTGGGATCAAGGTGTATTTAGCCGGACGATTCGCTTTAATTAGCATTACCGAGATAACCAGTAAGGTTAAGCTTGCAAGGATTTGGTTAGTCGAACCGAATAACGGCCAAATGATCATACCGCCGCTACCGTCAGCACCACCAGCACCAAAGGCAAGTAATAAACAGCTAAGTACTGCAACTAGCGTAGCTACAATACCGTTACGAATGATACTGATATTATAAATATCGCCCCACTCTTGGATGATATAACGCTGCAGACGCACGCCAGAGTCCATCGTAGTGCCCGCAAACAACACAACCATTACAGCAAGTAAGGTTGATGCCACTTCTTGTGAGATACCCCAACCATTTTCAATTAAGTTAGCGCCACCATTAATGAAGGCGCTCACACTACCGGCACCTAAGTGACTGTATATTTCGTGCCATTCTTCTGGTGATACCGCAAGTGCAACACCACTTACTGCAACCAATGTAATAAGCGCAAGCATACCTTCGCCTACTGCACCTAAGTAACCAACAAAGCGACCATCAGTTTCTTTATTAAGCTGCTTAGAGCTAGTACCTGATGACACAATACCGTGGAAACCAGATACCGCACCACAGGCTATGGTCACGAATAGCAATGGAATAATACTTGGTGTATCTACCGCCGTTTGGGTATTAAACGCAGGCGCTGTGATATCAGGCATTGAAATAAATACCGCACCATAAAGCAGCACTAATCCCACTAATAACTGCATACCGTTGATGAAGTCACGTGGCTGTAACAGCATCCATACCGGCAATAATGAAGCAATAGCCGCATAAATAAATAAGATAATGATCCAGTTCGCATTAGCACTTAAGCCGAACATTTCATCAGGTAACGCAATCGGCATGCTACTACCAAGGTAAATGGTGTAATAAAGAATCGCTACACCGATTAAACAAAGCGGAATTAACGACACTTTACGGCGTAGCAACTGGCCAATTACTAAGGCCACAACAATCGCTGACCAAGCAGGGAATACCGCGTTAGGCTGTGATACAAATGATTTGGCTATTACCACACCGAATACCGCATTCACCATCAGCAGCACTAAAAACACCACAATCATAAATAACGCACGGGTGCGTTTACCGATTACGCTTTCAGATAAAGCGCCCATTGATTTGCCTTTGTTACGCGCACTGGCCCATAGAGCCCCCATGTCGTGAACACCAGCAAAAAAGATAGTACCAAATACCACCCAAAGTACCGCAGGCACCCAGCCCCAATATACGGCAATCGCAGGGCCAACAATTGGCGCAGCACCTGCAACAGAGGTGAAATGGTGGCCCCATAACACAACTTTGTTGGTTGGCACATAATCCACACCATCCTCAAGTTCATGAGCTGGTGTGATAAAATTATCATCCATTTTAAATATTTTTTCGGCGATGAATTTCGAATAAAAGAACCATCCGAACAACATACCGACTATTCCGAGCAGCACGATTACGACCGATTGCATAGTCATCTCTCTTTTTAAGTTATAATGTTGTCTAAGGTGTTGAACTAGATAGGCCTAGCACCCCAACTAGACACTAACAAACTTTCAAGCACCAAGGTGTTAACCTTTAGTCTAATATACTCAGCTGAAAATGCTCATGCGCTTGGCTCTTTATTCCGACACCTATCCCTAGCAGGCGCACTGGCTGGTTATTACCTCGCTCATAGGCTTTGCTCATTAACTCAGAAAAAATGCGTTCGTCTAATTGGTGGTGGCTTTGATCGGCACTGGTAACAACAAAGTTGGCAAATTTTACTTTTACCGATAACTTATTGATGCAGTTGCTTAATTGCTGTTTATCAAGGCGACGAGTTAATTCGTCCATCAAACGAGGTAACTGGCTTAAACACTCGTCTAAATTATTTTTATTGTATTCATAGGTATGCTCAACACTGAGTGACTTACGTACTCGCTCAGTCGAGACTTTGCCAACGTATTCACCTGCACACTTTTGATATAATGACACGCCAAAGTTACCAATGTGTTGCTGCATCCAGTTAACCCCTTTCGCGCGCACATCAGCCCCTGTGTAAAGCCCTTTAAGTTGCAGCTTTTCTAATGTCACCTTGCCAACGCCGGGAATTTTGCCAAGCGGTAAACTCGCCAAAAAGTCATCAACTTGATCAGGCAATACGACAAACTGACCATTAGGCTTGTTTTCATCACTGGCAATTTTGGCAATAAATTTAATCGGTGCAACGCCTGCTGATGCGGTTAACCCCGTCGTATCATAGATTTCTTGGCGAATTTGCTGTGCCATCAGCGTAGCACTGCCCCTACAAGCAGTACTGTCGGTTACATCTAGATAGGCTTCATCTAAAGATAAAGGCTCAATAAGGTCAGTATACTTTGCAAAAATAGCTCGAATTTGCGTTGAGATTTCTTTATAGACCTGCATTCGTCCAGGCACGATAACCAAATCAGGACATAATTGCTTGGCATGATAGTTAGACATCGCCGAGCGAACACCATATTTACGGGCAATATAGTTGGCTGTTGAAAGCACTCCGCGACGACTATTACCGCCTATAGCCAGTGGCACATTGGCAAGCGCGGGGTTATCACGCATCTCTACAGCTGCATAAAAGCAGTCCATATCGATATGAATGAATTTTTTCATCAGGAATATAACAACTGTTTATATATACAGTTATTATATTTAAACTTCCTGAGAGTGCAAGCTAAGAGGTTTGGCTTGTTTGTTGGTTTGGCTTTTTACGGCTGATAAGCCGTGAACCAAATAACCAAAACGCGGCTTCTAATAACAAGCCCACGACAATTAAAGCGATAAATCCTGACATTGTGCCCATGCTATAACAGAGCAAAGCTAGAGCAAGTAAGATGAAAAGTGCGATCCACTTTATCACCCTCAAGGTTAGTTGCTGCATAATTAAGGTCCTTTAATGTGTGTTCATTTTGCTCACACTTTACGTAAGCGTGAACTTATAAATCTAGCACAATCTACTGACTTTTCTAATTTCCTTGAGCTAAAAGCAGCATATTGCTAACCTAAGTTTTCTCACAATCAACTAAGATTTACTATGCAATCGTTTATAGAACAACATCCTATCAGAACAAAAATTAATGTTGCATGGGGTGAAATGGATGCCCTGCAACACGTCAATAATGTGGTGTATTTTCGCTACTTTGAAACAGCCCGTATCGATTTTTTTACTCAACTAGGCTTTCTTAAAGATTTACAAGTAACAGGTGTCGGCCCGGTGATCAGCGAAAACAATGCTCGCTATAAACGTCCGGTGACATTTCCTGATACAGTGCATGTTGGTGTTAAGATTAGTGATATTGAACAAGATCGTTTTATGATGCATTACACTGTATTTAGTGAGAGCCAAGACACAGTAACAACAATTGGCTCATCACAAGTGGTTATGTTTAATTTTAAAACGGGTAAAAAAGCCCAGTTAAATGATGAGTTATTAACTGCACTTAAAGCCCATTCTAGCGATTAACAAGGATCTATTATGCTATATAGCCCACTTGGTCGAAGTGGTATTGATGTATCTCGTGTATGCTTAGGTAGCATGACATGGGGTATGCAAAACAACCAAGCCGATGCCGATGAACAAATCGCCTATGCATTAGATAAAGGCGTTAACTTTATTGATACCGCAGAAATGTATGCCGTACCACCTTCTCCAGACACCTACGGTAAAACAGAAGAGATCATCGGTAATTGGTTAGCGCGTAATAAAGACAAACGTGATGACCTTGTCATTGCAACTAAAATTGCAGGTAACGGCTTACCTTGGGTACGCGATGCAGGCGACATTACCCGTCAGGCGGTGGTTGAAGCCGTCGATGCTTCACTTAAACGTCTCCAAACTGATGTTATAGACTTATACCAATTACATTGGCCAAACCGTACATCACCACACTTTGCTAAACAATGGCCTGGCATCGTTCGTTTTTCAGAGGCAAACACTGAGCAAAATATCGCTGGCATGTTAGATATTCTCGAAGGTCTGAATGACTGTGTAAAGGCAGGTAAGATTAAACATTGTGGTTTATCGGACGATACTCCTTGGGGCATTAGTCAATACCTGCGTTTAAGTGAGCAACACAATCTACCGCGTATGGTATCGATTCAAAACGAATTTAGTTTATTGCACGCTAAAGATTGGCCATATTTAATAGAACAATGTATTCACGAAGATATCGCTTATCTGCCTTGGTCACCCCTTGGTGGCGGCATGCTAAGTGGTAAATACTTAAATGGCGCACGTCCTGAAGGAAGCCGTTGGACACTAGTGCAACGTAATGGCCTATTCAGAGACACACCACAATCACAAGCTGCGATTGCTGAATATGTTGAAATTGCTAACGCCTTTAATTTAACACCTTCACAACTCGCACTTGCTTGGTGTAATCAAGTAGATGGCGTTAGCTCAACAATCATAGGCGCAACATCTATGGCGCAGTTAAAAGAAAATATCGATGCTTTTTCAATTGACTTAACAGATGAAGCCCTTGAAAAAGTGGCACAGGTATTCAAAAACTATCCAATGCCTTTCTAAGTAAAAAGCCCTGCAGTTAATTATGCAGGGCTTTAACCACACAATGAGCTTAGTTAAAATCGATACCCTGCTTGCAAAGTTATACTTCTACCTGGCTCAACCCATGTTGCATACATTCCTGACGGTGCGAACGACATATCTGTACTGTAGCTACTAGTCATCTTGTCAGTTAAATTTTTACCTAACAATGCAACAGACCATCCAGACTCTAAATCCATTAAACCGAAACGCATATTGACTTTGCCGTAGCCACTTTGCGCTGTATATGGATTTAGATCGTAATTAGTGAAATAACGCGATTTAAATTCACTCTCAAGATTAAAAGTAAACTCCATCGCTGAACCAAACTCTTTAATATAATCAAGGTTAATACTGCCCGACCATTTAGGCGCATACGCCCCTGTTTTACCACTTAAGTCACAGGTTTTACCTGAGCTTTCAAGGTTTGATGGTTGATACATCGCACTGTTAAAACATTTGGCACCTGTAAACTCATCCCAGCTAAAATCAAGATACGCAATATTGCCTGACAACTGCCAGTTGTCGGCAATTAACCAACGACCATCGAGTTCAACGCCTTGGCTTGATGATTCAGCGCCATTTTCAACATAAAAACCTGCAACACCATCAAATGTTGATGTTTGTAAATCTTCAAACTGCATACTAAATACTGCGATATTCAAATCAGCAGCACCGTCATCCAAGGTAAATTTAGCGCCCATTTCATAGGCTATTACTTTTTCTGGTTCAAATTGCCAATTTGATGCTAAATTAGCTCTCGCGTCATAGCCACCAGCTTTAGACCCTGTCGACATTGATACATAGGCCATTGCATCATCAAACTTACGGGTGATATAAAGCGATGGGTTGAATTCATTTTCATTACGTTCACCATTTACTTGATGTTGCTCAAGCCCTAGTTGAGAGCTTAAAACTCCTAAATACATTGATGTAGGTAAAACTGCAGGTAACCCCATTGCTTGCAAAGTTGCTGGGACATTCACCTGTGCCATATCATTGATAGGTGTACCTGAGCTTAGCTCGATCATGCTTAAACGTCTTGATGCTGATTTATCTTCTTGCGAGTATCGTAAACCTAATGATGCCTGCCAATTAGGTGCAAATTGATAATCAAACTTTGCAAATACTGCTTGTGTATCGCTGTCAGATTGATAATCACGTGGACCTATCGCATTAAGTGGATAAATTCGATACAGTTCAGAAAAGTCGAGTTCTGTGGTTTGAAAGTATAGACCCGCAATATAATTAAACGGCCCATCATTATACGAACTAATACGCAGCTCTTGACTGAACTGCTGAAAACTTTCATCACTCGCTTGGCGGTAGGTTAGAGGTGCAGGGCCATGATCACCATCGTTACTTTGCAACATAGTATAATCTTGCCACCCTGTTACCGAACTAAGTACGTGTTGGCCTAAATCCCACTCAACATTTAAAGTCCAATAATCAGCCTTGAACTCCCCTTGCTCATTTTCACCTAAAGTGGACAAACCCTTGTTAAGCTTATCGCCGATTACATAACTACTTACATCCCCAAATACGGCAGGTAATGGCGCATTATATAATACAGGCTCTGCAACTGGCTGGCTGGGTGTGATACCAATATTATCTTCTTCGTCATGTTGATACTTCAAAGAGACATCCAAGCTCTCTAAAGGCTGCCAAGTCAAAGTTAAACGACTAAAAACCCCATCGCGCCCAACTTCATCACGCTTTTGCAGTGTATTGTAAAAATAACCATCTTGGTCAATTACTTTTACCGCTGCTCTAGCCTGAAAATGTTCAGTTACGCCTCCACTAATAGCACCATCAAAAGTACTGCCATTATTCAACTCATAGCTAAGATTTGCATAACCTGATAGCTCCTCAGTGGGTGCTGCGCTCGTTATATTCAGAGCTCCTGCGGTGGTATTTTTACCAAATAACGTTGATTGTGGTCCTCTCAATACTTCAAAGCGTTCGAGATCAACAAAAGCGCTGCGCATTTGATAAGCACGACCACGATAAACGCCATCAACATAAGTACCCACGGTTTGCTCAAAACCTTGGTTTGGGCCAGAGCCTAAACCGCGCATAGTGATATTGTAGCCCTGCCCTGACTGACTGATATTAAAGTTTGCTATACGTGATGACAGCTCCTCACTATCGTTAATGTTTTTACTTTGTAGCTCTTTACCCGATATGGCAGTGATCGATAAAGGCACATCCTTGACACTTTCAACACGTTTTTGGGCCGAAACTAAGATTACTTCAAGTTCTTTGTCATCTGCTGCTTTTACTTCAGCCATGCTACCTGTTGCTAAGATTATTCCTAAGGTAATGGCATTAATTTTTGTTTTTGTGTGCATTCAAATTCCTCAGAGAGTGCTGATATTCAGCAATTTACATAGCCACCTACTACCACTGCCACAGTGCGGTTAAGCACAGCAACACTCCAAGCAGTAATAAAGTGATAAAGACTAAGCGTAAAAATTGTGTTTGATTAATTGTATGGTGAAAGTAGTTACCAATAAGCGCCCCAAACAGAACACATGGGGCGAGCATTAGAAAGTGGCCCAACTGCCCTGCTAATTGTCCTGAGATGAGAAACCAAAGAGTTAAACAGCTATTTAAAATAAGCCAAATAGTTAGAAGCGTGGCGCGAAATGAAGTTTTGTCTAAACCACTGCGAGCCATTGCATATACAAGAAGAGGCCCTCCTGATGCAAATAAACCATGCGTAATACCTGCACCACCTATCACGGAAAGCTGTACAGGCTTACTCAAAGGCATAGCTGACGCTTGCCAAATGGCACGTCCCGCAAACCAAATGATTAATAAAGCAAATAATACTTTTGTTAATTGCGCTGGAAAATAAGGCGTTAGTAAAGCACCAATCATTGTGCCAAGCAGCATTGGAGGTAAAATCTGCTTTGCTAACAAATTCAACTGAATATACGCACGCAGCTTAAACACCATCACTGAAGTCATTAGTAAATTAAGTGGCACGAGTAACAGCATTGCTTGCTGAATATCCATAAATAATGCTGCAATTGTTAAGGCAATAACGATGCTACCAAAGCCAGTCATAGCTTCCACTGCAAAGGCAAAAATAATAGCCGCCCCTAAGCCTATTAAAACCATTACGCAACCTCCCACTCACTGGCAAATTTACGTGCCATAAAATGCATGTATAAACGTGGAATTAAGCGGTATAACAACGCCGAAAAATATGTAAATCTATCAGGGAAAAGCCGTTGCTTATCAAGTCGAATAGCCTCACAAATTTGCTTTGCCATCCAGTCACTCGTACGCATTTTACCAACCATTGAGCGGGCATGGTTGGTTTTTCCGCCATCGCCATTTAATGCATTTTTATCAATCGGAGTATCTAAAAAACTAGGATATACCATCAACACCGACACGCCCGTTGGGCGCATTTCAGCGCGAAATGTTTCGAAATATTGGTGTAACGCAGATTTAGCTGCGCAATAGCCTGCTCTGGCCATAACAGGCATCCATCCAGCCATAGAACTGATATTTACGATTTTGCCATGTGCTTGCTGTAATGGTTCGATTAAGCCTGACACAAGACGTACAGGCGCAAAGTAATCAACAGCCATAACTTTTTCTATTACCTCTGGACGAGTAATGCGAGCCAAAGAACGATGCGTGATCCCTGCATTATTAATCAGTAACGCTATTGAGCAATGCTTAGCTTTGATCTGCGTTATTAACTCATCAAGCTCGTCCTTGTTCGCTAAATCACAGCCATATAATTGCGCATTAATTATTTGTCCGCATTGCTCTTGCAACAGCTTAAGGTCTAGGTCAATCAATACTAATTGATATTGAGTTGCTAACTGTTTTGCTAAATCTAAACCCAACCCAGAAGCCGCACCAGTAATCACAGCAACGGGTAACGATGGATTAATCATATGGATGCCTCTTAATGTTATTAGTGAGATAAAAAGCAAATACTTCTTTACTCGATTTTTGTGGCTGGTAGGCAAATTGCTGTTTCAGTGCTTGATTGCAAAGTACTGGGCGGTAACGTAAAAAATTAAGTTGTTCAGGGCCATACTGGGTCATTCCGAATAGCTTTGCGACCCGTAAGCTGAGTTTTAAAAGCCAAGCAGGAAGCTCAATGACAGGTTTGTTTAGGGCTTTAGCAATTTCTTTTATGCCCATAGCTCCATCACCAGCTAAATTAAAACTGCCTTCACGATTTTCTGTAACCCCCTGTAAAATAATCGCTAAGACATCTTCATCCCAGATAAACACAAAAGGAGAGTCACTGCCTTTAATGGCAATTATTCTTGGCTTATTAAATAAATCAGTAATCTGATTATTAGTAGTTTTACCAAGCACAGTCCCCGGGCGAAGTACTAACTGTTTTAGCTGCGGATGCGTATATCGATAGTTTTTTAATAGCTCTTCGATTAAGCGTTTATGATGGCTATAAGCAAATTCAGCATTACCTCTTAACGGATGTTGTTCGGTTAACCAGCTAGGGTTATCAGCGTGATAACCATAGGCAGCTCCAGAACTCGTTACCGTAATATGCTGCACATTTGCCTTAACACATGCTTCAAGCACATTTCGAGTGCCATTGACGTCGATATCAAAGTCTCGAACGGCATCTTTAGACGGTTGTAAAATACTCGCTAAGTGCACAACATGTGTAATATTGTGTTCAAGCATAATTTCTGCGAGTCGCGTATCACGCACATCAAGTTGATAGTAATGACAACCAGTTTGAGGGAGATCAACAATATCAATACCTACCAGCTTATGCTGTGTTGATAGCGACTCGACTAACCGTTTGCCGATATAGCCTTGGCTACCTGTTATCATGATCTTATGAGCCACATTGAACCTCTTTATTACTTGCGATCTTTATACCGTGTTTACGATCATGGTGTTGCCAGTAAAAACATAGCCCCAAACCTGAAATTAGATGCCAACATCCCCATGCTGCTGCAATAATGGCCATGCCTGTTAAATTATCGAAAAAAGTAAAAATAATACCCAAGCCTAAACCAGAGTTTTGCAGCCCTACCTCAAGCGTAATCGCACGCGTATCCGCTTTATTCAGTTTCATAATTCTGGCACTCGAAAAACCAACCAATAGTGCAATCGCGTTATGAACAATCACCGCCAGCAGAAAAATACTGGCACCAGCAATAAATGCGGACCAATTACTGGTAAGTGCAATTAATACAAATAAGAACAAGGTAAGCAGAGAAATAAATCTAAAAAAGGGTTCACTACGAGCTGCGAATACAGGCCACAATTTAGCAGCAAGTAGTCCCAAACTTAGTGGTAACGCCAGCACTAGAGCAACAATCACAAGAATATTACTTGCAGGGACATTAATTTGGGTCAGCAACACAGCCGTATCTGGGTTCAAACTGCTATAAAGCATAAAATTAAACGGTGTCATTACAGTTGCAGCAAGACTTGCTACTCCTGTCATACTTACCGACATCGCGGTATTGCCTTTTGCTAGGAAAGTAACAATGTTAGAAAAACTACCTCCAGGACAACTACTAACAAGAATAAGTCCCAATGCAACTTCAGCAGGCATAGGAACCATTAAAGTAAGTAACCACGTTATCAGCGGCAGTAAAATAAACTGAGCTAATAACCCTGTAATAGGTCCTCTAGGTGCCTTAAGTACACGCTTAAAGTCTGCAAGTTTGAGACTAAGCGCAATACCAAACATCATCATGGCCAAAATTAAGTTTAAAGTGATTAAGCTTGCTTGAGACATCATTTATCCCATTTTTAATTGGCGCATTTCATCATTAATTGCCGCTAGGTAGTCAGCTTTATGAACATAATACGCCATGCGTTCAAGCTCTAAATAATTCATACCACCGTCAATTCTGACAGCTGCTTTACGCTTCACTTTTTCAGCAAACTTAGCCGCTTTAGTAGGGTTATCTAGCTGCATTCGGATCACTTTAGCAACTAGCTTTGCCTGATCATCACGGCCTTGCCAACCTAATCCAGTTGCTTCAACCATCCCCATCACATACAAGTTTTGATGTAATGGATTAAACACATTTAAATACAAGCGAGGAGCATCCCCCTGCCAGTTAAGGTGGGCTTGGTCTAAAAACGGGTAATGCAACTTGTAACCCGTTGCTTCTAAAATCAAATCATAGTCAGCTTTATTGCCATCAGTAAACGCGGCTCCCTCCTCGGTTAACTCAGCAATTGATGGTCTAACTTTGATATCACCATGACCAATGTGATGTAAAAACAATGAATTAACCACAGGGTGCGATTCATACATTTTATAGTCTGGATCAGGTAAGCCATATGAACTTGGTTTGCCTGAAATAAGCCTAACTAATGTACCATCGACTATTTGTTTCAATTTATTCGGTAATCGCACTTTACCACCAAGTGTATCTGTAGGCCTGCCTGCGACAAATTTCGGTAAAAAGTAATAACCTCTGCGTACCACCATATCTACAGATTTTGCACGATGAACCGCATCGACTGCGATATCACACGCAGAGTTGCCACAACCAATTATCAGAACACGTTTACCTGAAAATAAGCCTGTACTTCGATATTCACTTGAATGAATTTGCTCTCCTGCAAAAGAGCCCTTGAACTGTCCCCGATTAGGGTGATGCAAAGTACCATTAGCGAGCAATAAACCGCTCGCTAAAATTTCTTTTTGCAGGCCATTTTGCACATAGCTAACTCGCCAAAACTCACCTTCTGGCTCGCAATGAGAAACCCATGCTCCAAAGCGGTAATGCTTATAGAGGTCAAAATGTTTAGCGTAGGCTTGAAAATACTCACGCATTTGATCATGTTTTGGATATGTTGCGACGTGTTCTGCCATTGGAAAATCAGCAAACTCGGTCATTCTCTTTGATGAAATTAAATGAGCTGATTCATACATGGTGCTGGTTGGGCTATTAATATCCCATAAACCACCTACATCACTGTGTGCTTCAAGACCAATCACATCAATGCCAGTCTCAGCTAGTCGACGAACAGTACAAAGACCCATTGGGCCTGCGCCAATTACAACGTATGGATGCATACTCATTCCTACATAGGTAAATCAAAGTGTGACAACCAGATTAACTATTTTTTAAAAACTTGTAATAGCGATGACAGGACAAAAACCAGTTAAAACGAGACATCATTTCTTAGTTGTGCTATAAAAATCACACAACAATAAGAAGAACACACATGACTACAAACAGCGTAACACCTGGCTTTAGCAAGGCTATTTTGCATATTCTTCCCGCGTTAGATGTGCAATTAGATGCTAATTTATGCCAGCAAATTCAAAAATTTCCAAGTGAAGGAAGACTGCCGATGGCGCTACAAGATGCGCTTTGGCAAGCTTTGACAGATTTAAATGACAATGAACTTGGTCTTAAAATAGCCTTAAGTTTAAAGCCCGATAGTTACGATATGCTCGGCTACTTACTATTTAGTTGTCCGACTCTAGGTGATGCTGTCGACAGCTTAATTGCCTATTCAGCCTTAATAGGTGAAGGTGGTAAGTTTAGTAAATCACATTCAAAAAATGGCTGGAAAGTCACTTTTGATGCCTTTTTTAGCACTCCTACAGCAATAAGGATAGAGGCAGTTCTTGCCTGTGTTGCCTGTGGCGCGAAATGGATCTCTGGTGCACCAATAAAGCCCAAGGTGGTTGCATTTACGCATTCTCAGCAAGGGAATATAGCAAGCTATCGCACCATTTTTGGAGACGCCGAATTGCTTTTTAACACCAACGAAAATTACTTAATTTATCATGATGATGATTGGCAATTGCAACAACGTAACGTTAATCAAGCTGTGCAACAACAAATGCAATCACTGGCAGAGCAACAACTAAAGCAACTGCAACCACAGAGTTATGTTGATAAAGTCAGTGCAATTTTACTTAAGCAACCCAATTTAAAACGTGAACAAATAAGTAATTTATTGGCTTTGAGTGAAAGGCACTTAAATCGTAAGCTTGCTGAAAAAGGCTACTCATTTAAAAAGTTAAGTGATGAAGTTCGCTGTGAACTAGCCAAGAAGTTGATACGCCAAGGTAGTGCGAATCAAGCACACCTTGCTTTGTACTTTGGCTATGTAGATGAAAGTGCTTTTGCCAAAGCATTCAAACGTTGGACAGGGGTTGGCTTTAAAGAATACAAAAAAACACTAGAAAATGAATAGGTAAATGCTTGAACTTGCTCTTCAATGCGAAGCAATTGGATTAAACGAAAACCAATACTTATTCATCATTTATCTATTCAAACTACACGCTTCCTAATACTATAGTGTATAGTTATTCTTAGCACTTAACTTGCAAGGTTGTTGATGAGTAAATACATAAAACAAGTATTATGCGTGGTTGCGGGGGCGTTCTTTGCCCCGAAAACTGATGCCTCAGAACAACTCACTATTACCTGGTTTGAAAATGATGCTAAGCCTTTCTTTATCGAGAAAAGCAAAGCTAACCCCCATGGTGGGTTATGCAATGAAATTACCGATATGTTGATTGAAGCCTTACCCGAAATTAACCACAGCAAAGTGATATTACCGCAAAAGCGTGGCAGTAAATATCTCGCTGACGGGAAAATGGCATGCTATGCCTGTATGATCCATCGAGGTAAAAAAAATAATCATGTTACTTACTCAATCCCAACCACAGTGTACCCACCATTCAGTGTTTTAAGTACTGAAGAAAAATCATTAAGGATTAAACAAAAACATGGCGATCCAGTGCCACTAATCTCTTTATTCACTGATGCTAATTTTATTTATGGTCAAAATAGTGCGCGTAAGTTTGGCAGTAAATTAGATAAGATTGCGAAAAATACCAAACTCTACGAAAGTGCAGCACTAAGTGGTAACGGCAGTAGCCCAAATTTTGCTCTGCTATCACAGCTAGAACACGGCTACATTGATTACACTATTGATTACCCATTTGTTGCTGATTATTACAACCAGCAAAACCTACAGAATATTCAAAAACTCACCATCGTTAATCCAGCACAGAGTATTGTTTTTGGCGCCATTGGTTGCTCAACGAATGCGCCTAATCATTATGCCGAAAAAGTACTAGCACAGATTAATGAGGCGCTGAAAAACAAGGTGTTGCCAAGTGAGAGGTACCAGCAAAGCCAACGAACTTGGCTCGAACAAAGCTTTCCTGAGTTTTCAACTTATTATCAGCGCTACATTTTAGACCCACTTACAGAGCCTGCCACTGATGAGATAGTAACTCCTGTTGACCATCCATAAGTGTTACAGCAAAGGTTGAATTAGCCGCGACTTTCCCTACCCCGGCAGGCGTGCCTGTCATAATTATATCGCCATCCTCTAAGTCCATAAATTCACTGATCTCAGCTAAAATTTGCTCAGCGTTAAACAACATTAGCTTTGTGTCACCTAGTTGAGTTTCTTTACCATCAATCTTTAGACTAAATTGATAATGCAAGCTGTCATTAACAGCGACAAATTCAGTAAACAATGCTGAGCCATTAAAGGCTTTTGCACGCTCCCAAGGTAGGCCTTTTTCTTTAAGTATGCTTTGTAGTTCACGTTTGGTTAAATCGAGGCCAAGTCCAACCGCTGCCAGTTGCTTGTTTTTAACTAAAAAACAAAGCTCAGTTTCGTAATGCAGGGCTTCACCTAAGTGTTCACTATTAAGCATATCTGTGATGGCACTATTTGGTTTTGCAAACAACACCATACTAGCGGGTGTTTCATTGTTAAGCTCTGCAATATGCGCTGCAAAATTACGACCAACACAAATAATTTTACTTGAGGTGAATACATCACCATTCCATTTTACTGATTGCACGCAACCTCCTCAATTTAACAAATGTAAAAGACTATATTTTTCTCATTCCAGCTTAAACCTGCAGGATTTGTACCTAAAAAACAGAAACTTACTTAT
>NZ_JAKEVN010000067.1:0-23325 GCF_022398505.1 Pseudoalteromonas sp. Isolate3
TTCTTATTGTGAGACGAAGCGGTCAATTTTCCTTTATTAGAGACATTTATTCAAGAGTTAGGTTATGAACTTTCAACCAAACCTATCTCAGTAGAAGCAAACTATTAGTCAATAAGCTTACTAAGTGAAGTCACTGCTTTGCTTGTTTCAGACAATCCCACTTTTGTGGCGCCACCCACAAGCCAAATTTGGCCTTTTAACGTGATGGCCCCTAAGCCATGACGAGGCGTTTGCCATTCGAAAGCTTTGCCCCATTGCTGCTTGGTTAAATCATATTTAAAAACCTCACGGTCAACCCCTTTGCTATGTTCACCGCCAAACACATAGATAGCATTATCAATAACTGCCGCTGCATGCCCGGCACGCGCTTTGGGTAATGCTGCATGTGCCTGCCAAATGTCTGTATCTGGTAAGTATTCGAGCATTTCTGTGATTGGCTCGCCACCTACTGTCCTGCCACCAAGCACAAACCACCGGCCGTTTACTTGTGCACTTGCCGCACTGTTTTTCGCTGAAGGTAAAGGTGCCGCTTCTGTAAATGTGAAGCTTTTAGGATCAAAGACTAGATGCGCTCTAACATCTAAACTATGCTGCCACTGTCCATTTTTCTCACTGCTAGGGCTGCGGCCGCCGGCTAAATGTACTTTTCCATTTAACACTGCGCCTACGGTTTCACTTAATGCAAAAGGCAAGCTCGCCACTTTTTGCCATGCTTTAGCGCCTTCATCTAGCATTAACACATCACGGCTATTGGTCCATTGGCCTTGCGCATTAACGAAACCTCCGAAGGCAAATAATCTTTTTTCTACTGCAATTAAATAAGTATGATGACGCCCCTCGGGCAAACTGGGAGCGGATTGCCAACTTAAGTATTCTGGTGACCAAAAATGAACTTTTGCAGTCATCTTACCCTTTGATGCTGGCAGTTCAGTAGAGATACCACCTGCAACCCAAACTTGTTGATTCATTACTGTAGGGTAGATTTCTTGTATAGCCTCAGGAAGCTCAGGTGCTGAAACTTCATTTGCCGATAAAGTATAAGGTAAACAAGTAATAAAAAGCGGTAACAACCGTGTGGCTAAGCGCATATAAATCCTTAATAAGCAGTTAATTAGCTAAAGGTTAAGCCAGCCGTACTTATTAGTACACTGCCAAATAGTCTTACTTATTCTGTCATTGTTGTTATCAGGAATTGGCATTGCTTGACTACCAGCAATAGACAAATCTACTAGCTGAGAAAGAGTAGCAGTCCTCGCTCGTATCTATTCAAATACTTCGTTTTACGGGGCAGTTTTAATTGCTTTCTTAAAGCAACCTGGCTGTTTTCATCCTTTTTACATAAATCAATAAGCGCCGGGTGAATATAAGAATTACGTGCTATCGTTGGCGTATTACCCAAATGGCTCGATACCGTTTCTAGCATGTCGCACAAAGGGAGCTTTTTCTTTGCATTATAAAAAGCTTCGAATGCTAAAACACTTGCACGCCAGGTTCTAAAGTGTTTTGCACTAAACTCCTCTCCCATTACATGCTGAATAAATTGATTAACTTCACGTGAAGTTACGGGAATACATTCACCATCCTCTTTGTATTGAAACAGGTTTTGTCCGGGTAAATCTTGCAACTCTTTAATAATGGTGCTCAAAACACGATCTGTAAGGTTAACCTCTCTCACTTTGCCAGATTTAGCTTTATATTCTAAGCGAATATTTTTCCCTGTTATTTTCGCATGGCGGCGACGTAAGGTTGTCGCTCCAAAACTATTATTTTCTTTCGCGTTTCGTTTAGATCCTATCCTCAAAGAGCCTAAATCCATCAATCTAACAACTGCAGCTAATGTCCTTTGATAGTCAAGTGTATTACCTTCTAAATATTCAGCTAACTTTGCTCTAAGTAAAGGTAATTTATTTCCGAAAAGCTCACACACTTCGAACTTTTTTAGTTCCTGCTGCTCTCTAAAATCTGGATGATAAAGGTATTGTTTTCTTCCCTTTGTATCGTAACCAGTTGCTAAGATATGGCCATTTTCCTCAGGACAAAACCAAACATCTTTGTATGCAGGAGGGAATGCTAGTGCATCTAAACGGGCGATTTCACTTTTATCATTAATCCGCTTACCTGTAGGGTCGTAGTAAAGCCAACATTTAGAGTGACTTTTTCGAGTAATACCAGGCAAATTATCATCAACATAAATTAATTTCACTGCACCTTCCCACTAAATAAATAATCATTACTCAAGGCGAGTAGCCCCCGCCTTGAAAGATGAGTTATCGTTGCCAATAACGAAGTTGTGTTAGTGTCTGAAGAAAGTCACATGCCTTGCACGTTTCTAGGTTAATTATGCCGTCGTCTTGGTTTCCATTTAAGCCAACAGCTTTTAACAACTCCATAGAGCTTTCAGTAAAACCAATAAACTTTTTGTGTGAGTACGCATCTGAAACGAAATCTCTCGCCTCTGGAATTTTAATTAACTCTTTAGCACCTTCCTCTGATGTCAGTAAAACAACTGCATCATACAAAACAGAAGGGCCGCCGTTAATAACTTGCTCAGCTCCAAGATGAACACCAGTAGAACTTTTCGCTCCACCTATCTGGGCTGCAATGATTTCAAAGTTCGCACCTTGCTCGTTTAGTTCACTAACTAATGAATTAAATAGCTGATCGTCAAATCCATCACTAACGAGAATACCGAGCTTCCTTCCCTCAAAAGTATTTAAAGCACTTTTTTGAATACTCAGTGCATCAGATACAGGTAAATCTTGGCGAGTTTTTAGTGCAGCTTCAGCAGGGTCAGGGATTGTTTGCAAGCCCAAACCAGAGGCCACTAATTTAGCTAACTCGCTATCAATATTTAGTAAATGAGACACCACACGCTCCCTAATAGCTAAATGTTCCACTTTTGAAAGTTCAAAAATCAATGCGTCCTGAATATGTGATTGCTCTATCTTAGTTTGACTTATATAAAACTGCCTAGCTTGGCTGTAATGATCGCTGAAGGTTTCTGATCGATACCTTAGCTTGCTACCTTGCGTTTCTTCATCAGAACTTTTAAAGCCATGAACAGGACATTCTCTTGGATTGTTTTCATCACTTTGCCAAGAGTTTGGCTCATAATTTACTCTTCCTTTGGGGTTATGCATTGCCATGTGACCATCTTGGTGAAAGTGATGCATTGGGCATTTAGGTGCATTAATAGGGATATGAGTGAAATTTGGCCCTCCCAATCGCTTGGTTTGCGTATCTAAATATGAGAAGTTACGCCCTTGTAATAGTGGATCTGGCGTAAAATCGATTCCGGGAACTATGTTCTGCGTGCAAAAAGCAACTTGTTCTGTTTCTGCAAAAAAATTATCAACCACTCTATCTAAAACCATTCGACCAATGATCTTAACGGGTACTTGTTCTTCAGGGATAAGCTTTGTTGCATCAAATACATCAAACTCAAAGTCATCAGCAAAAGCTTGGTCAAATACCTGTACGCCAAGTTCCCACTCAGGGTAATCGCCATTTTGAATTGATTCCCACATATCGCGACGGTGAAAGTCAGGATCTGCTCCATTAATTTTAACAGCTTCATTCCAAACCACTGATTGCATGCCTGATTTAGGTTTCCAATGGAATTTAACGTACTTTTTCTCACCATTTTTATTGATAAACTTAAATGTGTGAACGCCAAATCCTTCTATAAAGCGTAATGAACGTGGAATAGCTCTATCAGACATTGCCCACATGACCATGTGCATAGATTCAGGCGATAAACTAATAAAGTCCCAAAAATTATCATGAGCCGTTTGCGCTTGCGGAAAACCACGATCAGGCTCAGCTTTAGCGCTATGGATCAAGTCTGGAAATTTCATCGCATCTTGGATAAAAAACACAGGAATGTTATTACCAACTAAATCCCAGTTTCCCTCTTTTGTATAAAATTTAACAGCAAACCCGCGCACATCCCTTGCTAAGTCAGGTGAGCCCTTACTACCAGCGACCGTTGAAAACCGAGTAAATACAGGTGTTTTTTCGCCTTTTCGTTGAAATATATCCGCGCATGTCAGCTCTTCAAGTGTTTCGTAAGTTTCAAAGTAACCGTGTGCCCCATAACCTCTAGCATGCACCACCCTCTCAGGAATACGCTCATGATCGAAATGAAACATTTTTTCACGAAAAATATGGTCCTCCATTAATGTTGGACCACGCTTACCTGCTGACAATGAATTTTGATTATCACTAACAGGACAACCTTGTGCTGTAGTCATTGTTGAATACTGATTATTTGCATGTTGATGTAGCTCACCACCATGCCCCTTTTGACCTGAATATTTAAATGACTCCGGCATAAGTTTCCCTTTATTTTAAACTCGTTAAATTGTTATTACGTAAATTTAGGAAAACTAATAAGCAAGTAAAAAGCCAAAATTAAAACAAACAATATCAACAAGTTAAAACGGAATTAAATAACTTGTAATTAAACTTATTACACAACTTGTGTAATTTTTTCTAGCTAAAACAATCTGAACCACCTATTTTAGGTTTACCCTTCCCCCCATAAAAATCACTCAACATTCGGCATTTATTAACTTCGTCTTCTTTGGCAAGCACACAATAAAAGCTCAGATTTCACTAATAAACAGCAATGCGATTGCGTATTACACTTCACTACCGTGAATCTTTATCTTGCATTAATACATAACAGCTATTCCTAACCGCACCTTTATTGATATATTATAACAAAACATTTAACGATTTTGTTTAATCTAATTAAGGGTCACTACCATGAGCAAACTTCCCGTCACCGTGCTCTCTGGCTTTTTAGGTGCAGGTAAAACCACTGTGCTCAGCCATATTTTGAATAACCGTGAAGAAAAAAAAGTGGCTGTAATCGTCAATGATATGAGCGAAATAAACATCGATGCAGCGACAGTTAAAAACGATGTTTCGCTTAGCCGCGGCGAAGAAAAACTAGTAGAAATGAGCAATGGTTGCATCTGCTGCACACTGCGTGAAGACTTACTCATTGAAGTACGCGCTTTAGCGCAAACAGGCCAATTTGATTATTTGGTCATTGAGTCAACCGGTATTTCAGAACCTCTTCCTGTAGCCGAAACATTTACCTTTGCCGATGAAGATGGCGTATCACTTTCTGATGTTGCTAGGCTTGATACCATGGTCACGGTCGTTGATGCCGTTAACTTTTTAAAAGACTTTAACGAAGCCAAGTTTTTACAAGAAACCAACGAGCACTTAGGCGATGAAGATGAGCGAAGCGTAGCCGACTTACTCATTGATCAAGTTGAATTTGCTGATGTCATTTTAATTAGTAAAACAGACTTAATTAGCGCCGATGAACTTGAGAGTTTAAAAGCCATTTTAAGCTCATTAAATACCTCTGCAGAGCTGATTGCCATTGAAAATGGTCAAGTTGATATCAATGCAATTCTCAGCACAGGCCTGTTTAACTTTGAAAAAGCTCAGCAAGCACCTGGCTGGCTAAAAGAGCTGCGCGGCGAGCATACCCCAGAAACCGAAGAATACGGTATTAGCAGCTTTACTTACGAGGCCCGCCGCCCTTTTCACCCTGAGAAGTTTTATAACTTTATTCATAACAATCAACCCGAAGGCAAATTACTTCGCTCCAAAGGCTATTTTTGGTTAGCCTCTCGACCGCAATTTGCCTGCCAATGGAATCAAGCAGGCGGCATTGCTCGCTATGGTTTTGGCGGCATTTTTTGGAAAGCCTTACCGAAAGATCAGTGGCCAACAGATATCGAATACTTAGATTCAATTAACCAAGTATGGCAAGAACCCTTTGGTGATATGCGCCAAGAGCTGGTTTTTATTGGCCAAAACCTTAATCAAGCAGCGATCACACACGCACTCGATAACTGCTTACTCAGCGACGATGAACTATTAGCAGGCAAAGCGCTTTGGCAAACCCTGCCCGACCCATTTCCTGTTTGGGAGGAAGCATAATGACAGCTTACGCATTTGAACATGATACTGATAACTTACCAACAACAGTAGCAACGGCATTAAGCCCTGTGGTGTTTTCGCATATTTATAAACCAGAGCATAACATTGCAATTTGGCAGCGCAGCTTAGCTGAACAGCTGCAAAAAGAGGTAGCCGAGAGTATTGCAGCCAATCCTGATCTCAGTATAAACGCTGTGATCAACGAGGATTCTATTCGAACTGACATTGATAAAGCCCTTGAAAAACTTCCATCAGCGCAGGAGTTAAAAGCTGATTTGGCAAAGTTAGTTGATATGTTTTGTTATTTATTTGAGTTAAAGCGCACCGGATTACGCCTAAGAGTACTTGAACGTGCCATGTGCCCACGTTTTCATGTCGACAGAGTTCCTTGCCGGTTAGTCAGTACATATTGTGGTAGTGGTTCACAATGGTTGCAAAATGCAGGACTTGATCGCACTAAACTTGGCGCTGGCCATCAAGGGTTAAGCGATGAAGAATCAGGATTAATGACAGCAAATACTAAAATTCACTCTCTTAATGAGGGTGATGTAGCCCTATTAAAAGGCGAAACTTGGCAAGATAACGAAGGTAAAGGGCTTGTGCACCGCTCACCTGCACTTGCTGCTGGCGAAAAACGGCTACTTGTAACCCTCGACTTTATTGCTTAATACAAGCGTACCAGCTGCGTCTATTAATTCTAATAGGCGCTATTTCACTCAAGAACACGCTATAACTGCACATGGCTTTAAATTAATGAAAAGCATACTAAGCGCACTTGCAATCGCTGTTAGAGCAAACATCCTTAGTAACAAAATTAAGACATTCCCTGCACCACCAGCAAAAGTGCCTTTAAAGCTTAATGGGTAGCCATGAAAAACCATTAAATATAATACGTTAAAAAGCCCTACCCGCATCCCGTCAATTTCATGGGTATCACCATTTTTTAAGTAAATTTCACACACTTGCAAGGTGGGTAATCTAACTCGTGGTTCGCCAAACTTTCGTTTGCGTTTTAGATCCATCGTATAGTGAAATAACACCTCTGCGATTTCATTTTTAGCAATTGTGATGGGACGATTTTGGTGCTTTTTAAACGTCAACTTATCAACTTTAAGCTCATCCTTGCTTATGCTCATTGCCCATTTAGAACCAAAGCCATACTTCTTGTAAGTCATGACGCGCTTAGTAATAAACACCAATAAAAAGCTTGTAAGGCAAATTAAAAAAGCCAACCATGGTTTAACAACATCTTCTAAATAAAAACTAGATAACGAAATCGCAGATACCATAAGCGCAAAAAACACTTCGGTCCACCCTGATAACATCGCTAAGCCTGACAAAGGCTCTAGATCTGTTATTGAATCTTCAGTTAGTGACGATTTTCCTTTAAAGGCTGCATATCGAAACCATTTTTTATCATTTAAATCCAGTTCTAGTGAGTGCTTAGCCATCGAGCCCATAAAAATCCCTTTTGTATTAATGCTTAATAGAAGCAACCTTTTTATTCCTTAAACTTATACATAACCAGAGCTCGCTCGTAAATACTTAAAGAACTAATAAGTTAAGCCCCCTTAGCCAATGAACGTGCTGTATTTAATGAAAAACCAGCTAAGCTTCGTATAACAAAGAAATTTATATATGTGAGCTGATATGGAGCGCCTTTTTCAAAATAGCCGGTTTTTAGTCATCATCGCGATTATCACTACAGCAATTTCGTCATTACTTGTTTATATAACCTGTGTGAACATCGTTTTTAATGTTGTTAAAACGACACTTATATCATTGCCTGACTCTGCTAAGGGAGGGAAAGAGATGATAGTCGAGCTTTTAAAAATTCTCGACTTATTACTTATCGGTATTACTCTTCAAGTTATTACCATCAGCCTGTACCGGCTATTCATTTCGCCTGCAACCACAAAGAGTAGCCAGTTTTTGGCCGCCTTTCATATCGAAGATTTTCATGACTTAAAAATTACCTTAGTACAGGTAACATCTGTCATTTTAGTGATTCTATTTTTAGAGCACGCCGTTGAGTTCGGCGGCACAATAGAAACCCTTTACCTTGGCATTTCTATTGCGATTGTCGTTGCCGCTTCGACCTTTGCATGGCGCTCAATGAAATAACCTTTAGTTTGGAAGCAAGAAAGTTGTTGCTGCAATCAAAGCTTAGTTATAATCGACTTTTCGACTCGATTTTGGTTTTTAAATGAAAAAGCTTTCTAAAGTACAATTAAAACAGCAAGCCCTTGTATTAAATGTTGCCGATACCCTTGAAGAGCAAGGCCGCGCTGAGCTTGAAGGCATGTTGCAATGCTGGTTTGATGTGGAATACCACTTATTCCCTGGTTCATTGCTTTTGTGTTTTCAATTTGAAAACCAGCAATCACTCGATGCAGCGACCCCAGAGCTATTAAAATGGCAAAAACGCCTAAGTGGGGCAATGCTGAAAAAAGGTGTGATTTTAAAAGACATGCGCAGGCATTTAGTATTTACCCTAAAAGGCCCAGACGATTAAATGGGATGAGTTAGCAAGAGTGTAGCCGCGATTTTATATCGCGTAGGGATGGTGCTAGGTGCTAGGTGCTAGGTGCTAGGTGCTAGGTGCTAGGTGCTAGGTGCTAGGTGCTAACATCATAGCGTTGGTTTTGGGTTGGAATACCCTCCCCTTTGACTTTTTTCGGCGTTAAAACGCCTCCTACACCTCGCATCTTGTCCCTCGAAACTCGCTAACTTATTCCAACACCTGCATACTTAACACCAGATAACAACGCCATATCTTTGTGCCATGTTGCTAGATCATTAGCATTGAACTTAGCTAAAGAGTCATGACCACATGCCCTTGCCATAACCGACATCAACTCAGTTGAAGCTTCAAAAAAGTTCTTCAATTGATTTGCTGACTTTTCAATATTTAAGCGCTGACGTAAATCTTGCTTTTGTGTGGCAATCCCTGCTGGGCAGTTATTGGTATTACACATACGCGCAGCAACACAGCCAATTGCTTGCATTGCACTATTCGAAATCGCCACCCCATCAGCACCAAGGGCAAGCGCCTTTACAAAATCAATCGGCAAGCGTAAGCCGCCTGTTATGATCAAAGTAACATCACTTGCACCTTGTTCATCTAAGTACTTTCTTGCTCTGGCAAGTGCAGGAATAGTTGGTACGCTAATATGATCTCTAAAGATCTCAGGAGCTGCCCCCGTGCCACCACCACGACCATCAAGAATGATGTAATCGGCACTTGCATCGAGTGCAAACTGAATATCTTTCTCAATATGATTAGCACTTAGTTTAAATCCGATTGGAATACCACCCGTTACCTCGCGCACTCTGTCAGCAAACTTTTTGAAATCGGCCGCACTGTGTAAATCTTTAAATGTTGGTGGTGAAATCGCCGAAGTACCCGCTTCAATTCCTCTAACCTCAGAGATTTTGCCAACATTTTTGTTGCCTGGTAAATGACCCCCCGTGCCTGTTTTTGCCCCTTGCCCGCCTTTAAAATGAAAGGCTTGCACGTTTTTTAATTTATCTTCGCTATAACCAAAGCCTGCACTTGCTAACTCATAAAAATAGCGTGAATTGGCTTGCTGCTCTTCAGGAAGCATACCGCCTTCACCTGAGCAAATACCCGTACCAGCAAGTTCAGCTCCTTTCGCTAAGGAAACTTTGGCTTCTTCTGATAAAGCACCAAAACTCATATCAGAAACAAACAGCGGAATAGCCAGTTTTAATGGCTTTTTCGCTCGCGGGCCAACCACAAGCTCAGTATTAACAGCTACATCTTCCATTAAAGGTTGCGTTGCCATTTGTGCGACCATCAACTGTAAGTCATCCCATTTAGGTAATTGATATCGTGGCACCCCCATCGACACCATAGGACCATGATGACCAAGCTTTGATAATCCTTCTCGAGCTAATTGATGAATAAGCTCAACGGTAGGTTCCTCTTTAGTTGCTGTAGCAACTGGCGAATCAGAGGCTTGAATTTGCACGCCCGGCCCTTCTTGACCAACTAGGCTTTGATCAAATTGTTTGTGACTACCATCACAAAATGGCGCATTGGCAGTGTGCTTACATTGGCATAAATAGGCATCGCCCGACTCTTCTGCTGTAAATGCTTTGGGTTTGAAATCGGTTCCGGCATGTGAACCGTCACAAAATGGCTGGTTTTTAGAACGCCCACAGGCACAAAAGTAATACTCTTGCCCCTGTTCTAAGGTGACTTTTTTCGGCGAAACGGCTGCAATTATAGGTTTGCTCATTATTGTTCCCTCACGGTTGCTACATTACATTGCTATGTTCAAAGTACAGCGATTGAGGTAAGTATTAATTTAAGGCTTACTTGCTTTATAAAGGGTAGTTCAGCTCAGTTAAAAAACGAGCTCGTAAGCGCCTTAGAATTTACTTAGCTATCACTAATCGACTATATAACCGCAACAAGCAGCCAAGATATCAGCCATTTCATATTTTAAGGTAAGAGGCAAATCGGTTTATGAACCATTGTGGGAGTAATTATCACAAAGAGGATAAGAGTCACTTCGCTTCAGAGGAATAATTAAAAACAAATTTGCTGTTTTTATTGGGTTACTCATTCACTTCTCACTCTCTTTTCTTTGTGCAAAAAACAATTTGAACCACAGAGGTCACCGAGGCGCTTCGCGCTACATAGAGAAAAACAGGGTTTGAAAATAATAATCACAAAGAGGATAAGAGTCACTTCGCTTCAGAGGAATAATTAAAAACAAATTTGCTGTTTTTATTGGGTTACTCATTCACTTCACACTCTTTTATTTGTGCAAAAAATATTGAACCACAGAGTACACCGAGGCGCTTCGCGCTGCACAGAGAAGAACAGTATTCAATACACGCGAAATAAATTTCACGCCTACGGGTGAGCATTTCAGCTCATCTGTTGGGTTTTGAGTCTGAAAGCTAATAGCTTAAAGCTGCTTTTCCACCCCTGCTTGCTTAACATGCTCAATCAGCTCGGGGAAAAACGCTAAAAACACAGCGTCTAACTGTTGATAATGGCGGGCAATATCTTCAGCGGCTCCTGCAAAGTTGTTGGTAAAACGAATACGTCTGGCGATGTTATCAAGGGCAAGGCTAACCCCATCGAGCGTTTCATATTCTTTAAACCAATCATTGTTTGTAATACTGGTAACAACTTGCTGCATGCGTGAAGGCATCATGGCTTGGCGCGCATTTAAAAGGCCATAACTGTGCTGTTTGAAATCAGCCAATGGTAGGTTATTAAACCGCTGCCAATGCTGAATAAGAAAGTGATCGAACGCCACATCAATTGCAACACTGGCAAAGCGTTTACGCGCTGGCGAAAAATACTGCTTAGCCTCTTTTACAAGTGGATGTGAGTCGGTAAACCTATCAACCAAATAATGATTTTCAAGGCCATTTTTAACCGCATCGGATAACTGCTCTGAATATCGACGTCCACCAAAATCACCCAGCAGATTACCAAAGTGTGAATCAGCCGTCGGTTGTGCTAAATAAAGGTGAGCCAAGTAGTTCAACGCATTCTCTGAATTAAGTCATTTTATGTATTGTAAAAGAATACTTGTGAAAGGGTCTAGAGATCGAGTTGCAAGTAAACAAATTGTAGCCGCAACTTTATCTTGCGTAGCAATGGTTTGTAGGTGTTTTCTGGCATTGAGCGTTTTAAATAGATCATCGCGCTAAATAAATTTCAGGCCTACAGTAACGTGTTTAACCATAGCGATATGCAGGCACAATCAACTAAAAGCTTAAAGCTCTTTTGTTTTAATCTGACTTCTTACGACTGATATCTAATATCTCCATTTTTGTTCGGCGTTAAAACGCCTCCTACACCTCGCATCTTGTCCCTCTAAACTCGTATCTTTCCCCTTACAACTCGCTAACTTAAGTACTTTAAGTCTGATAACTTTATAAATAGCTCACCTTTATGACTTTAAATTAAAAGCCAACATTACAAGAGCCGAAATGATCGCAGAAAGAGAAATTAGTCGCATAATCAAAATCAAAATATTACCAGCACCACCTGCAGTCGTGCCTTTAAAGAACAGCGGGTATTGATAGAATTTTAAAAGATATAACACATCAAAAAGACCCACTCGCATATTATCTAGTGTAACAACCTTGCCATCTTTTTGATGAATTTCACAAGCGTGTAAATTGGCCGTTTTATCGTCCACAATACGGCCACTTCTGCCATGAAAAGTATAATTAAAAACGATTTCTTTGATATCGTCTTTAGTGATATGCAAAATTTTTGAAGCTTTTCCCTTTACTGCTTGCCTATCTATTTCGAGTGAGTCTTTTGATATGCTCATAACCCACTTACGACCAAAGCCAAACTTGTTATAAATCATGATTCGCTTGGTAATAAATACACAAAGGTAACAACTCACACTAGTTACAAAAGCGGATATCGGCTGCACCATTTCTTGTAACACTAGGCTCATTACAGCAATAGCGATAGTCATAAAGAAAAACAAAAACTCAGCGCCACCCGACAACACAGCTAAGCCCGGTATCGACATAAGTTTTGTATTAGAATCAGCCTGCAAAACGGGCTTTTTATAGAAAGTTGAAAACCTAAACCAAACTCGGTCGCTCAGGTTTAAATCAAGGGAGTGCTTCGAAAGTGGCTGATTATAATCCATTATTTAAGTTTCCATTTTTAAAACACAATTCTGCCATTACTTTTCCATTAAGCCAACCTATCTACTTGAAGGTACATTTCCTTTACGTTCAAGCACTAAACTAACTGCCCAACAAAGTTCACCATATTGTGCGCTACAATTGGAAAAACAAGACTGCCAGTACGCTCCCTTAACCACAGCATAATAAATCCATAACTCCCAGTTAATACGATTCTGAATGCAGACAAATGCCACTCACCATCGATATACATAACCCCATGAACTAGACCAAATAATAAAACTAAAAGTAAGCCTGCAATGTTTATTTGCGAGCCAAAGAAATTAATTCGCGATGAAACAACAGCCAATGAAAAACAAAATAATAAAACACCTCTAAACATTGGCTCTTCATCGAGTCCTGGGATAAGAGCTTGATAGAGTAATGTTTCAAAGTCGTAATTTGGTCCATCGCCTAGGCTAAGCGTTACAATAACTTGCAATGCTATAAACAAACTTAAAACAAGCATTGCTGGCTTTATAGAGCCTTCATTCTGACTAAAAGTAAAACCTGCCTCCTTGATTTTAAAGTCACTTTTAAAAGCGGCTAATGAAACTAAAACTAAAGCCCAAACAGTAATAGCGACTATTTTCCCTGACCAATTCCATTTAAGATCTGAAAAGACTAAATCCAGTGAGATGAGTTCTTTACCTTTGAATAAGGCCAAGAAATAGCAAAATAGAATAAAAAGAGTTCCAAGCAACCAAGTTAGGTTTATTGTAACTTTATTGAGTGTTTTTAAAATTAAAACGAGTAATAGAACAACGCCTAGATTGGCGATCATTCCAAAATACATATCTGGCATAACCATCCTTGGTGAGCTTATTAGCTCAAACTTTATTATTGTTTAATTTCTATAATAAACACAAAAACAACCAACTAAACAGATATTTGTTTGTGTTCAAATTCAAACTGAGCATATTTTTAACTTCCCAAAGCAAATGAACTAAAGAGAAATAATTTTCACAAAGAGGATAAGAGACGCTGCGCTTAAGAGGTATTATTAAAAACAAATTTGAATGGTTTTGGGGTTACTCATTCACTTCTTATTGTCTTCTCTTTGTGCAAAAAATATTGAACCACAGAGTACACCGAGGCGCTTCGCGCTACATAGAGAAAAACAGGGTTTGAAAATAATAATCACAAAGAGGATAAGAGACGCTGCGCTTAAGAGGAATTATTAAAAAGTGATGGTTTTGTTGGTTTACTCATTCACTTCTGATTCTCTTCTCTTTGTGCAAAAAACAATTTGAACCACAGAGGTCACAGAGGCGCTTCGCGCTACACAGAGCAAAGCAGGTTTTAAAAATAATTTTCACAAAGAGGAAAGAGACGCTGAGCTTAAGAGGTATTATTAAAAACAAATTTGATGGTTTTGGGGTTACTCATTCTCTTCTCACTTTCTCCTCTTTGTGCAAAAAATATTGAACCACAGAGTACACCGAGGCGCTTCGCGCTACATAGAGCAAAGCAGAATTGATTACGCGCGAAATAAATTTCACGCCTACGGGTGAGTATTTCACTTTAACTATATGCAGGCACAATCGGGGTCAGAGCTTACAACTTTTTCTCCTTTTCCCTTGTAACTCGCAAACTTGTTGGGTTTCGCTTCGCTCCACCCAACATACGATAAGAACTCCCCTTTATTCCCCTGCAAACTTTAACATTCGCGTTTGGTCGGTAAGCTCAATATCCACCAGTTCGAACGGGGCTTTGGCTGCTTTAGTGACCGCGAAAGGCATCGTGAAACTGCCATAACTATCAATCTGTTTTGCAACTTCAACCGTTGCTAGTTTAATGCGTTCACCTTTATCACCTTTACCAGTTAAGGTTGCACGAATAGCAAAGCGCCCTGATTCAGTCACTTGCACAGGTACTTTAGCTTGGTATTTATTATTGCCAAGCGCTGTTACTTTGGCTTTATCCATACTAATGGTTTGTGAGCTGTGTACAAACGGCATTTTTATTGAGCGTTTTACCGTTTGACCATTCACTTTAGTATTTACACTAGCCTCAAGCTCATAGTAACCATTTACTGCACCTAAGGTTTCAAGTGGGTAATTAAATACGGCTTCACCATTTTCGTAACGCACATCAAGCTTTTCGCCATCTGGACTTGAAAGTGTTAACTGCACATCGCTATCTTTAAAGCGTTTTTTGCCCATACTGAGCTGCATAGCGACACGTTGTTGATGATCTTTTACTTTAAACTGCGATTTAGCATGCAAAGCATTACTCGAGCCCTTTTCAATCACATGCAGCAAGTAGGTGTCGTTGTCGTTAAGTGCTTGGCTTGTTCTTAACATTGCCTTGCCATTGACCTGACCAAGCTTTAACCCAACACTACCATCGTTAAACCCAGCATTTTCCATTTGCTCTTGTGCAACCATTGTTTGCATTGGCATTTGTCTAAAGTTGTCATCACGTACCGACAGCTTATCAAGCTGTAAGCCATGAGGCTTAAATACTTCACCATTATCAAAACGTGCTTTTGGCGCGATACGAATAAAGTTATCAGCTTGGTTTACAAATACTGGCACACCTCGCTTAAGTTCCTTGCCCGAAACCTTCTGCCAATACTCAACGCTGTCTTTTTCAAGTGTTTGCAGCTGAGCGCCTAACGCAGGTTGAACTTGAGGAAACTGATAAACCGTTTGATCATTTGCTTGTGCTGCTGTGCTTACAAGCATGATTGCAGCTGTAAGTGTGGTTAACTTATTAATCATAGCTAGCTCCTAAATTCGATTTTTAAGCATGTTTGGCAAGCCAAAGCAGTTGCGTCGACTTTGCTGATGACTCAAAGGCTCACTGCCTTGGGTCCGTGATTTATCGGTAAACCACACTACCCCAGCTAACGACTGAGAACTGCAATTTAAAAAGCCATCTGAGCAGCTGTCTAACCAGTTTTGTGTTACTTCAAGACCCACTTGGTTTTGGTAACCACCGCAATAGCTGTCGCTATCCCATACAGCTGATTCAACATCACTGCCCACCACAGTTTCGAATCGAGACGGTAAACTTGGGCGGTTTGGAGTGCCATTCAGCCATTGTGCGTTATACGACGCCATCCAAGATACTTGCTGTTGTTTTACTGCATCGCTGCCGTAGCCCAAAAGCCAACCTAAGCTTTGCTCGAACGAATTACCTGCAATAACCGCATCAGCCAAAGGCGTGCCACCACTTGAAGGTGCCAGTGCAATAGTACGCGTTACTTTGCTAATAATATTTGGATAACGGCTATCCCATGTTGGATTGGATAAAATCCAACGCACCACATTACCGCCATTAGAATGGGTGATCAGGGTTAAATCAGTGATGTTTTTATTATTGATAAATGTAGTGAGCTGCCCAGCTAAACAGCCAGATGCAGCATCTGCCCACATGTACTGATCAAAGTCACAATTAATGACCGTGTAATTACTACTGTTGGGCAAACCTTGGCGAACTGTGTCAACAAAGCTGCCTGTCCAATAGTCATTATACGCATCGCTTTGCTGGCCTGTACCGTGCACAAATGCGACTCCTTGCGCAGCAAAAACATTGTGGCTGATACCCGCTGCCAACATTAAAGCTGGCACTAGTGAGAGTGTTTTTATTTTCATGTGTGTTCCTGTTGATTGTAATCTTATCTATCAGGTTGGAGGAGTGACCTCCGACCAAAAACATAGACCAAACAGGTACGAAAGCAAGAAAATATTTACAATAATTTAACTTTTGGGTGTTTTTTAAGTACAAATTATTAGATTTTAGGAGAAAAAAGTGAGGACAAGACTCGAGTTGCTTTCCCCTCTACTCTCTCTAACTTGCTAACTTTCAATCTGATAGCTGAAAGCTGATAGCTCTTTTGTTCATCGCGCGAAATAAATTTCACGCCTACAGTGCTAGCAAAATATAAACTCATACATTGCACAATGCTAAATAGTGCCGCTGCACGAAAGTACTATATCCTGCCCTGTTTAAACTTCATACATTGTAAATTAAATGTTAAACAGGAGAATACACAATGAGACGCCTATTGACGATGATTACGCTATGCGCAGGTATGAGCACAACGGCTCTTGCAGCATGCAGAGATAATGTTGTACTTGTACATGGAAATACCGCCTCCCCTTCTAGTTGGAGTAACACAATTAATGAATTAAAACGAAAAGGTTACGCCGACAGTGAAATTTTCACCCCAGATTGGGGATCTAAATCTTGCGCGAGCTGCAACGATCATAATGGCAGTGAAGAAACACCAGTGCGTAACGCCATTCTTACTGCAATCAACCAATCTTGCACAGGTAAGATTGATATTATCGGCCATTCAATGGGTGTAACACTCGCAGCGCAGCAAATTTATAAGTTAGCAATGGCATCAGATGTTGATACCTTTGTAGGTGTTGCAGGTGCCGCACGGGGCCTATTAAGTTGTGGTGTTTACCCATACAACGTGTGGAATAACACTTGTGGCTACTATGGCTTATCGGTTGGTAGCCCGTTATTAAACAGTATTTATGGTGAAGCATTAGGCGACAAAGTGTATTCAATAAAAAGCTACTCTGATCAAATTGTCTGCTCAACAGGCACTTGCTATGTGTATGGTATTCACAGCAGCCGTTTATGGAATGAAAATGCCACCTACACTTACGTACTAGGCCACTTTGGTTTGCAAACTGACACCTATGTTAAACAAGTGAGTTTGATTCAATAGCTGCTAACAGCATATTGTCAGTTCTGGGTTGATAAAGGGGTTAGGTAAAAGAAACACCAAACCCCTTTATGTTTTAATCAAACAAGATGCAAGTAGGTTCAGGAACATTTACTGTACTGTTGGTTCTATACTGAAGTAACCCTGTTGTTTGCTCAATCTTAAATACAGCCACAGTATTAGAATGCTGACCTGCCGCTAATAACCACTTTCCTTCAGGGTCCATATTAATATTACGAGGAAACGCACCACGAACATGTTCTGTTTCAAGTAGTCTTAAAGAGCCAGTTGACTCATCGCTTGCAAATACACTCACAGAATCATGACCGCGATTAGCTGAATACACATATTTACCTGTTGGATGTACCAGAATTTCTGAAGCTGAATTAAAGTCTTCCTGCTCTTTAATTGCTTTGCCTAACGTAGGCACTACAAACTCTCGTTTAGTTTGACCAGTTTGTGCATCATACGTAAAGGTAGAAATGCTTAAATCCAACTCGTTTAATAAATAAATGAACTGACCATTTTTAGAAAAACGCATATGCCTTGGACCGCCTCCTGCTATTGTATCCGCTTGTCCATGCCCGATTAATTCAGCTGCATTGTCTGCTACACGATAGATCATTACAGCATCCAACCCTAAGTCTGGAACAAAGGCAAATTTTGCATCAGGTGAAAAACCAACCCAATGAGGGTGAGGACTATTTTGCCGATCTTTAACGACTTTTGAGCCACCAGTATGCTCTATTAACTGACTACGTTTGATAACTTTACCGTCAGCAGCAAGTGCAAATACCGCCACAGAGCCGCCGCCATACTGAGCTGTTAATAAAAAGCGCCCAGAAGGGTGAACAGCGATGTGTGCCCCACTACCGTCACCAATTTCAACATGATTAAGCAAAGCAAGTTTTCCGTTAGTTAGCTTGCTATATGCAGCTACTACAGGCGTTTTGTCTATTGTCGCTGCTGCATATAATACATTCAGAGTTGGGTGATTAGCTAAGAAGCTCGGCTCTTTGATTTTTGCAACAAGAACTGGTTCAGATAACTTTCCTGTTTTTTTATCTAAAACCGAATGATAAATACCATCACCAGATACTGAGCCTGTACCAAAATAAACATCTTGCTTTGCATAACAAGATGAACCAAAAATAATAGACACGCTCATTAATAATTTGATGAGTGTTTTACAGCAGAACATATTTATTCCCTTTTCATAATTTTTTAAGCAACCAGCAAATATTAACAAACAGATGGGGCCAGGTCTTTCTATTTGACTTTACTCTAACTTCTTCGCGCGAAATAAATTTCACGCCTACGGTATCGGGATTAGCCTTTGCAATGTACAGGCACAATCTAACCTAAACCTTATGGCTTAAAGCTCTTTTGTTTTAATCTGATAGCTGACGGCTGAAAGCTGATAGCTCCTTTCTCCTTTCCCCTCGCTAACTTATCGAGTTTCGCTGTGCTCTACCTACACGCTGTTATTAATACCCTTCAAACCTTGTTGCACAACCTGTGCCTATGCACTCAACACCACTATCGAGTTCTAACAGCTCTAAACTATAGCTTTTGCTAACATCTACCTTTTGTAGTGGATTATTAAAAAGGCTGATATCTACTAAATTTTCATGTTCACGTAAATCAATGTTTTTTAATTTGTTATTCGACAAATAGAGCACTTGAAGCAAGGGGTTTGCTGTTAAGTCGATAGCGCTTAAATGGTTATTACCGGCGAAAAGTGCAGTTAACTTTTTATTATGGCTTAAGTCTAAAGAGCTAAGTTGGTTGGCATCTAGGTTTAGCTCGCTGAGCATCTTGAACTTGCTTAAATCTAGGTTTTTTAACTGATTATTAGCAAGCTCAAGGTTACGGATACCACTCGGTAAATTCACTTTTTTGAGCTTATTGCCTGACAGGTAAAGTTGATACAGTTCAGTGTTAACAAGCGTCAATTCGCCAGTCAGCTTATTATCATTAAGATCAAGCCATGTAAGTTTACTGTTGTTGCTTACATCCACCTTTGAAAGCTTATTACCACTTAGCATTAAAGTCTTTAACTCTTCGTTCTTACTTACATCGATATTCGTAAGGCTGTTTTGGCTTAAATCAACAAAAAAAAGCTGGCTGTTGTGGCTTATGTCGATTTCGGTCAGTTGGTTTGGCATTTTCTTATCGGTAGGTCTGCTTGTAATGCCATCAATTTCACCAACTATGAAGCTATCCCCTTCATTACTGAGGACTAGTTTTATTAAATTACTAAAATGCTCAAGCCCTTTGGCTGAAGTAATACCGCGATCTTTGCAATGTATTTTTGTCACCTCCCCCACCGTTTTATAGCCACTTTCTTGTAAACATTCTAAGAAATTAGCATCTGCAACCACGCTCTCTAATGATGTATCGTCATTAGCCAAAGCACCACCAACTCTAAGATTTAACACAAGCAAACACACCAAACCCATTTTAATGGCCACAAAGTTCCCTTTTAACATTATTTCACCTTCAATTTTCAACACCAAAATCAGATGGTTAAGTAAGAGCTCTCACCATCTAAAATCAAAGAATACATAATACAGGTTATTTGATATTTGTACCCACAAAGGTACAAAGGTTGATTGCTTATTAAAAAGTAGGGAGCTTGAAAGTTAGTATTCTGATGGAAAGCAAAGCCCACTAATGTGGGCTTGCAAGTTGAACAACTACTTCAGTACATACTCCACTTTGTGAAGCTGACCAGTAAAAGCAAAAGGAGCTTTATCATAGTAGCTTCGTGAAACAGTGGAACCGAGATCTTTTCCGATATCAAGCGTTTCTGTCGCTGAGTAACGAACAGGTGGTACTTTATCTATCTTACCGGTAGCAATCTTCTTACCGTTAACTAAAAGAGTCGCTTGTCCACCATTCGGAGCTTCACCTTGTTGAATATAATCAAGTGTCAAAGTGACCTCACCCGCTGGTAATGGCTCCTTAGATTTTAAGTAATAGTGATCCTCGTTGAAGAAATTCATTACATAGACAGGTTTATTATCTTCAATGTATAGACTATAACCAGCACTACCACCGCCTACAGCTACTAATACACCCTCTGCACCATCTTTAGGCATATTAAACGTTGCAGTAATTGTGTGAGAGCGACCATATACAGGAGGTGCACTACCCTCTGGCACGCGACTAGTACCTGGTAGATAAGTAAATTTTGATTTCCCTTTGGTCACACTTGGACGTTCAGGGTTCGATGCACGCTCAACAAAACGATCATCAAGTGGATAAACGTTATATTTTTCTGCTTCTTGATCGAAAATAGAGATTAACTTATTAAGTTTATCTGGGTATTTATTCGATAAATCTACCGCCTCAGAAAAGTCTTCTTCAATATTATAAAGCTCCCACTTATCGTTACCAAAGCCAGCTGAGCCACTTAAGTCCCACGGCACACCGTGGAAAGAGGCAGCAACCCAACCGTCATTATAAATTGCACGGTGACCACCAGTCTCAAAGTACTGAGTCTTACGCTTACCTTCAGCATTTTTATCATTTAGTGAATACAACATACTTACACCGGCTATTGGAGTCTGCTCTACTCCATTCACTATTTTTGGCTCAGGTATATGTGCTGCATCTAAAATCGTTGGCACGATATCAATTACATGATGAAATTGCGATCGTAAGCCACCATGCTCTTTAATATAGTTAGGCCATGAAATAACAAGCCCATTTCGCGTACCACCGAAGTGTGAAGGTACTCGTTTCATCCATTGGAATGGTGAAGAGCCAGCCCACGCCCAACCAACCGGAAAGTGATTTTCGTGAAGAGGCCCACCGAGTTCATCGATTTTTTCAAGCTGCCCTTCAACAGTGTCAGCAATACCATTCTGAGTCATCATATTGTTAAGCGTACCAGTAGCACTACCTTCAGCACTTGGGCCATTATCACCAGCAATAAATATAATCATGGTATTATCTGCATCGGGTAATTGTGAGATAGCATCAAGCAACCGGCCTACGTGATAGTCGGTATGTGCAGCAAAACCCGCAAATACTTCTTGGTGTCGACTGAATAGCTTCTTCTCGTTGGCAGACAGAGAATCCCACGCCTTAATTTCTTTAGGTCGTTTTGTCAGCTTGGTATTCTGTGGTACTACACCAAGCGATTTTTGTCGTGCAAGTGTCTCTTCACGGACTTTATCCCAGCCCTGATCAAACTTACCTTTAAATTTATCATTCCACTCCTGCGGCGCATGCAAAGGAGCGTGTGTTGCACCCGTTGCAAAGTACATAAAGAATGGTTTATCACTATCGATAGACTCTTGTTGGCCTATCCAGTTTATAGCATCATCAACAAGATCTTCCGTTAAGTGATACCCTTCTTCCGGTTTTTTAGGTGGCTCAACAGGGGTGGTATTTCTAAATAATTGAGGCTCCCATTGACTTGTTTCGCCGCCTTGAAAACCATAAAAATACTCAAACCCAAGTCCTGTAGGCCAATGATCAAATGGTCCTATAGGGCTTGTCTCCCAATCAGGAGTATTGTGCCATTTACCCCATGCAGCCGTGTTGTAGCCATTACTTTTTAATATCTCAGCAACGGTCGCTGTTTCATCGGGCCAAACACTGTGATAACCAGGGTAACCTGTTGAAAGCTCGGTAATCGTGCCTGAAGCAACCTGATGATGGTTTCTACCTGTCAGTAAAGCGGCACGAGTTGGTGAGCAAATCGCGGTAGTGTGAAAACGATTGAACTTTAAACCTTGATTAGCTAATTCATCGATTGAAGGGGTCGGTATTGGCCCCCCAAAGGTGCTGGGGTGGCCGAAGCCAAAGTCGTCAAGTAAAATCACTACGACATTAGGTGCGCCTTTTGGTGCCTGAATTGGCTGCGGATAATCCTGTTTTGAAGTTTCAAATGTTTTGCCTATTTTTCCTTCAAACTTCCCATTACTTATAGGTATCACTGTTCTATCTATTTCGCTAGCATATGCTTGTGGCAGTCCCGAAAGCAGTAATACTGAAATAATAGCTCCCACTCGACTTAAACGATTCATTCCTTTCTCCTTGAAATATCTGAGCTCGATACAGTTTCTAGTATAGATACTTTTTTTCATTTTTTGCGAGTGTTTTTTAAACAAAGTTAAAGGTGATGTAATTGGTTTTTAAATCGCATTTTTATATAGCTTTGTGCATCGAAGCCATTAGTAAAAAAAACTGAATAATATCCATGTATCATTTTCAAACCCCAAATATTTTGCCTCTGAATTATTGTTGTTATTGAAGATATTACTGCTAACAAACTGTTTCGATATTTAGGATATTAATAAGCTCAGTTGAAGATTTAAAAGCTGGTAGCATATTTACTCAAGGGCCTAACAAAAGAGCAGCGTCGAAGTGGCTTGGAGTGTCAGAATAATCATCAAAAAGTCTGAAGTTACGAATATTAAAAGTGAAGTAAGAACGCAATTAATCGTGTATCACGCAGGGTTTCTCTTATCTGTATGGCAGATACTTTCTGCGAAAAGGCGAGCCATCGCTCCGCCATCTATATTTAGTGAATATTTAACCTAAATTGTGTTTGTATGAACTTGATAACAGAAAGATAACAGCTCCATATATTCGCCAACAAAAAAGCCGTTGCATTGCAGCAACGGCTTTTTGGCATTTAAATTTAAGAATGGCGCACTCGAATAGAGTTTGTAAGTGGGAATAAATTTTAGTGAACTTGCCCAATAAAGTTTGTGAGTCTCTATATTTGACCACCGGGCCTAGCGATAGGAGTATAAGTTGCATCAAAACTACTATTATCTGTATTACTAAATGCTGAGATTAACCGCCTTTTCATATCATCAACACATAGGTTCAGGTCTTGCTTTTTGACTTTCTCTAACTTCTTCACGGCTTTTTAAACATGAATTTAATGAGAATAAATAGGTAAAAGCAATCACACAGTTGAGCTTTATCACATAACATTAATA
>NZ_JAKEVN010000068.1:0-23304 GCF_022398505.1 Pseudoalteromonas sp. Isolate3
AAGTTAAATTAATTTTAAGCCTTTATTTGCAGCTCAGTTAATAATGTCACTAATTTCTCTAATAGAGGGGTTTGTTCATTATCTCTGTGGTAAGCAACAAATACATCTCGCGAGGTATGTGCAACATCTTCAACATGATAAAGCTCACCAGATTTAAGCTGCTCTTCGACTAATAATTGTGGAATGAAGGCACTGCCGCCGCATTTTAATATTAAATCGAGTGCAATACGCCCGGTGCTGGTTCTGAAATAAGGGGGAGCATGGCCATTAAACTCTCGGGCATGCCATAACGAAAAGGTTGTTCCCCAATCAACATAAACATATTGATTATCGAAAAAGTTTTCGCTGTTTGCAGTTTCAAAAGCGCTCACAGGAATAATAGGGAGTTCACAAATTCGTTGAACAACCAGCTCATCAACTTTAGGGGGATCAAATAATACCGCTAGATCTAATGTACGTTCAAGCAATAAGCGAGTACTCTCTTGCTGTGCTTTTACTTCAGCGACTAGCGATACACCCGGCATAGCAGAAACAATGTTTGTAATACCAAACTGCAAAAAAGCATCCCATATATTAGGTGTGCCCGCTAAACTAATTTGCTTATGCATATTATCAGCAAGCGCCACATCAACTTTTGCTCGTTGCATCCCCGTTATGATCATTTGTGCGTGTGGCAGTAATCGCTCACCCGGTGCCGTTAACTGAATGTTGTTTCGTTGACGAATAAATAAGTTAACGCCTAAACCTTGCTCTAATTGTCGGATCCGAAAACTTACCGCAGACTGTGTAATATATAAATTTTCAGCTGCTTTACCGAAATGGCGCGTACGTACCACTTCAACAAAAGTCTTCAATAAATCGATATCCATTTTTTACCCTTACGATAAAAATAATTTGTTTAATAAAATCGACAACTTGATCCATACTCCAGCAAGAAAATAGGGCATGAGGATAAAGCCATGAGCAATGACATTTCATCACTTCGTCAAGCATTTGCAAGCCAACGTCAATTCTATGATGATCAAAATTTCCCACGCGGTTTTGGTCGTAGTGGTCACTTCACTTTGCTAGAAGCCGACATTCTCGAGCAGCATGGTGTTGTTCTAAAGGGTTTATACAACAAAACCCTAGAACCACAAAATGAATTTCAAACTCAATTTGTACAAGTTGTTACCGGTAACCTTGAAGCAACCAATCCAATTGAGCGCGCTTGGATCAAATACCTTAAACAAACAACCTGCAAAACTAAGTTTCATACCTTATTTGGGCGCTCTCGTATTGCGAGCCCAACAACACAAAGTGTTGAATATTATTCTGAGTCAGATAGCCTATAACAATTTGCTTTTTTACCCTTTTAGGGTTAAAACTTGTAATAACTTTTGTTTCGCCAGTAAGTTATTTCAAGGCAAGTTGTGACTCGAAGAATATTAATAATTGAAGATACGCCAACCATTGCGCGAGTGCAAAAGCACATCGCGCAAAAAGTTGGCTATGAAGCCGACATTGCTGGTAACTTAGCTGAGGCAAAAGAGCTTATTAGCAAGCACAGTTACTTTTGTGCAGTAGTAGACTTTATTCTGCCTGACGCACCAACCGGAGAAGCAGTCCCCTGTACTATCGCTGCCGACATTCCCACCATTGTAATGACCGGCAATCTTGACGAAACAACACGTAATATCGTTGAAAAACATCCCATCATTGATTACATCACCAAAGAAAATAAACAAGCCTACCAATACCTAGAAAAACAACTCGCTCGTTTACCTCGTAATGAGCAAATATTGGTATTAGTGGTCGATGATTCAGCGGCAACACGCCACCATATTTGTAACTTATTAACTCGTCACAAATACCAAACCATTGAAGCTGTTGATGGTGTTGATGCTTTAAAAGTACTGGCTGAAAACCCAAAAATATCGGTGATCATTACCGATAACGAAATGCCGAATATGAATGGGGATGAGCTCTGTGTTGAAATTCGCCGTTTATATTCTAACGATGAAAAAGCCATAATCGGCATTTCTGCACTCGATACTCTGCATTTATCAACGCGCTTTTTAAAATCTGGCGCTGACGATTACCTTCGCAAGCCATTTAATAATGAAGAGTTCTATTGTCGGCTAAGCCAAAACGTCGACATGCTTGAAAACATTAAAACAATTCGTTTGCAGGCAAACACTGATTACCTCACTAAACTCCCTAATCGCCGCTATTTCTTCGGTGAAGCAAACAATCACCTAAAAGCTGCAAAAATGTCAGATACCTCAGTCTCTTTAGCCATGATTGATATTGACCACTTTAAATCAATTAACGATAACTATGGTCATGATGCAGGTGATGAAGTACTTAAAGGTTTATCACAATGTATGGCGAAGTATTTTGGAGATAATTTAGTAGGCCGCTTCGGTGGTGAAGAATTTGCGGTGTACTTTGCGGATCAAGATCCACAAGAATCGTTACAGCGTTTAGAAAAATTCCGTTTGTTTGTCGAAAAACACAGCTCTGAATTTAGCAAAGACCACATCAAGTTTACGCTGTCGATTGGTTTTCATAATGGGCCCATTTATAGTTTGGATGAACTAATAAAACAGGCCGATTTAAAGCTTTATCAAGCAAAAGACTCTGGCCGCAACAAACTAGTAAGCTAAGCCTATACAGGCTTAGTCACTGCTTCTAATTGCGCTTTGCGTTGCTTTCGACTTTGACGATACGAATCCCAGCTGAATAATGCTAAAGCACTCCAAATACACGCAAAAGTCACCACACGCTCAGCATCAAATACTTCACCGTAAAACGCCACGGCAAGCATAAACATTAAACTTGGGCCTATGTACTGAAAGAAGCCAAGCGTACTGTATTGCAGGCGCTTTGCGGCACCGGTAAAACATAACAGTGGTAAAGTTGTCACCACACCCGCACTAATGAGTAATAAGTTAATGTGCCAATCATTTGCAGTTAAATCAGAGCTTGCTGATGGCGCCATCAACCACCAATAAATAAGTGCAACAGGTAATAAAATAAGCGCTTCGAGCAATAACCCTGGTAATGACTCGATTGGTAACTTTTTACGTAGTAGACCATAAATAGCAAACGAGCTAGCCAGCGAGAAAGCAACTACAGGGAATGAACCAAAGCTCACCAGCTGAAGTAACACACCACAAAGCGCTAGACATACCGCAACACCTTGCCATTTACGCAGTCGCTCTCCTAAAAACAACATACCCAATAACACATTGAGTAATGGATTTATGTAATAACCTAAACTGGCATCAAGCATATGATTATTGTTCACTGCCCAAATAAATAAGCCCCAGTTAAAGCCTAGTAAGCTTGCTGTTATCACCAACATCAACAGTAATTTAGGCTGTCCAAGAACCACACGAATACGCTGCCATTGATGACGAGCAGCAATGATAAGAAGTAAAAACAACACCGACCAAATAACACGGTGCATTAAGATTTCAAAAGCAGAAATCTGCTGTAGAAACTTAAAGTAAATGGGCGCAAGACCCCACATAAAAAAGGCTAAACAAGCGAAAATAACGCCTTTTCGCTGCTCAATATTGGTAGGCATAAGTTTGGCTTTATAGTTTAAAAACGCCATTTTACGCCCCCTCAGCAGTGACGCAACCAAAACGCGCTAAATAAACCCATGTATTTACTTCTTAAAAGGGACTGCCATTGTTGCAAAGTAACGCCTTGATATTAAGCACCTGTGAAACGCTGAATTCTGCATTTTAAGGTCGTTTGGGTATATTGCTAAAGACATCGCAATAAAAAACCACTAAAATGCTCGGCGATGAATACCAATACCGCAACGTCCAACACACCCGTTCGATCACCACAAGCCGTACTCAAACAAGTGTTTGGTTACAAGGATTTTCGTGATGGCCAAGAAGCGATTATAGCCGCTGCGCTAGACGGACAAGACTCGCTTGTACTCCTACCAACTGGTGGGGGCAAATCATTGTGCTATCAAGTGCCTGCTTTGATCCTCGATGGTGTGACTGTGGTTATCTCGCCGCTTATTTCCTTGATGCAAGACCAAGTAGCCCAACTAAGAGCACTCGGCGTACAAGCGGCATACATCAATAACAGCCTGCCTTTTGAAGAGCAACAAGTTGTCTATCAACAATTGCACTACGGGCAAATTAAGCTATTGTATGTAGCACCTGAAAAAGTACTGCAACACGAATTTTTAGAGCGTTTAAGTCATTTAAAACTCGCACTCTTTGCGATTGATGAAGCTCACTGTGTGTCGCATTGGGGTCATGACTTTAGACCGCATTACTGTAGACTCAACGAATTAAAGCAACGCTTTACACATGTGCCTATGATGGCACTTACAGCAACGGCAGATAAAGCAACCCGTTACGATATTATTGAACAACTTCAGCTTAACCACCCTTACGTGCATACTGGTAGCTTCGATAGACCTAACATTCGTTACACCATAGAAGAAAAATTCAAACCTATGGTGCAACTACTTCGTTATTTAAAAGAACAGCAAAATCAAAGTGGTATTATTTATTGCACCAGCCGTAAACGGGTTGATGATGTAGCCGAAAAACTTGCTGATGCAGGATTTAATGCCGCAGCCTACCATGCAGGTATGAGTAACGAGCAACGCCAATTTGTGCAATCAGGCTTTGCCCGTGACGATATTCAAATTGTGGTTGCAACTGTTGCCTTTGGCATGGGAATTAATAAACCTAACGTACGTTTTGTGGTGCATTACGATATTCCAAAAAGTATCGAAGCTTATTACCAAGAAACCGGTCGTGCTGGTCGTGATGGTTTGGCTGCAGAAGCCATTATGTATTTTGACCCGGCAGACATAGGCCGCGTACGCCGCTTTTTTGAAGATATCGAAGACGAACAACGTCGTCGTGTTGAAGAACAGCGCTTTAATGCTATGGCCAGCTTTGCGGAAGCGCAAACATGCCGTAGACAAATTTTGCTCAATTATTTTAGTGAATATAAGCGCGAAACCTGTGGCAACTGTGACATTTGCTTAAACCCACCCACTAGCTTTGATGGCACACTTGTCGCACAACAAGCTTTGTCGTGTGTGTATCGTGCTGAGCAACGGTTTGGGATTGGTTATATCGTTGAGCTGCTGCGCGGCGCAAACACTAGCCGCATTCGTGATAACAATCACCACCAGCTTAGTACTTATGGCATAGGAAAAGAGCACAGTGTGGAATTTTGGCTCAGTATTTTAAGGCAACTCATCCATCAAGGATTATTAAGCCAAGACATTACCCAAGGTTCTTCATTACGCTTAACAGAAGCCGCCCGTGCGGTTCTTAAAAGTGAATATGCACTGCAACTTGCTGAGCCTCGATTACAGGCGAAACATGTATACCAAGATAAACTCGCTCAGTTTAATTACGACAAAAAGCTGTTTGCTAAATTACGCGCCTTACGTAAAGAGTTGGCAGATGCTGATGATGTGCCACCTTATGTGGTATTCAATGATAAAACCCTTGCAGAAATGGCGCAGTTAATGCCAACCAACGACAGTGAGTTTTTAAAGGTATCGGGAGTTGGTTTTACTAAACTAAATAAGTACGGCGCACCATTTTTAAATACCATTCGCGACTATCTTGCCGCTAATTAGGACTGCTATGACTGAACTAACGTATGATGCCGAGCATGAAATTATTCTCGTAACGTCGAATGAGCTGCCACACGACGAAGACTTTGAACTTTGGGCTACGCTTTTCTTACACGCTCCTGCAATAACAACCGCTGATTTTGATGCTGGCGCTGATCGTCATCAATTACGCTTTCACTTTACAGATCATAGTTTTAATCTAAACTTTGAACATTACAGTGAAAGTATTTGGATTAATGCTGAGGGCATAGAAGCCAGTGCAGCTTTACCACAACTTCATCAGTATTTAGTCGCGCAATTACAATAATAAGCTAGACTTTTTACCTCGCTTAGTATGTAGTAGTTGTATAGGACATACTCAACTAAGGGTGTAAATGGGATTTAAGAAGTCGCACTTTGTTGCTAGGTTAATAACACTATTACCAATCTGCATAGCAGCAAATGTTCATGCAGAGCAGTTATTTACTGACGATAGTAATTATTGTCAAAACCAACGCACACTTAAATCACAAGATAATAACTTACGCCGCCAGCTCGATGCCGACAACCCACTCCCCGATGCTGCTCATAACCGTAAAATAGTCTCCATTGAACTTGAACAACTAAACGTCTTTAACACTGAGCTTGAAGAAGAAAATAACTTTTTATTCCGCTTTGCCAATCGGGCTCACATGACTACGGAACCTAATGTAATACACAGCGTTTTATTGTTCGAAGAAGGTGATGTGTATAACCCACGTAAATTGCTAGAGTCTGAGCGATTGCTGCGTAAACAAGGTTATCTATATGATGCACGTATCAACGCAAAGCTTGATTGTGATGGCAACGTACATGTAAAAGTAATTACTCGCGATCTGTGGACCTTATTACCAGAAATAAGCTTTAGCCGCAGTGGCGGAGAAAATGAGTCGAGTATCGGGTTTCGTGAATCTAACTTTTTGGGCTGGGGTAAGCGGGTCTCGTTTAGTCGCACCCGTGATGCAGACCGAACAGGTTACCTATTTGTTTATGACGATCCGCATATTTTCTCGAGCCGGTACCAAGGCCGTTTTGAATACTCAGATAACGACGACGGTAAGCGTCATTACCTCGATGTAAGCTACCCGTTTTTCTCAATAGATACGCCATACAGTTACGGTGTTACAAGTTACTCAGATCAACGTCGAGAGTCACTTTATTACCGAGGTGATGTGGTCAATGAGTTTGAACAAAAAACGGTATTAAACCGCGCTTACTTTGGTCACTCATCACAACTTGGTAATAGCTGGACTCAACGTATTAAGCTTGGCATCGAAAACCGCGAAGAAACCTTTAAAGAAACGCCATTCACGCGCTTCCCAATTGCTGAAGACCGTACCCTGAGTTACCCCTACATTAGTGGCCAATGGTTTGAAGATCATTACGTTAAGGTGAGAAACTTCGATAGCATCTACCGTACAGAAGATTTAAACCTCGGTTGGAATATTCATGCTTTATTAGGTTATTCAAGTAAAGATTTTAGCGACGATGCCAGCCGCACTATTTATTCGTTATCGTTATCAAAAGCGCATTACTCTGGAGACAACCAGTTATGGCGTTTTAAGGCAGACCTTGATGGCTACTGGAATGAAGAAACCGATGACGTCGAAAACCTGTTTGCCAGCACGCAACTACAATACTACCTAAATACCACACTTAGACAAAGCTGGTACGCCAAAGTACGCTTACAATATGCAGAAAACCTCACTGCTGATAAACAGCTTACTATTGGTGGTGAGAACGGCCTACGTGGTTACCCGCTAGACTACCAAGTAGGCGACCGTAGCTTTTTAGTGACTTTAGAGAAGCGCTACTACTGGGAGTATGACTTATTACAATTGTTCAAAGTTGGTGGTGCCGCGTTCTATGATATTGGTAGAGCTTGGTATAACGACAAAGATAATGGCACGAATGGAGGCGTGCTACAAAATGTGGGTGTAGGTTTGCGATTAGCACCAAGTAGAGCAAATGCCGGTACTGTTATTCACCTAGATATTGCCGCACCAATTAATAAACAAGATGACGATATTGACTCAGTGCAATGGCTAGTAACAGTTAAAAATACCTTTTAAGGTAGTGTTATTGTTAAGCTAAAAAGCTAGAATCGATATGAAAAATATTTAACTTAGGATCCCTTTTGGACTTCGTCGAATTCTTTAATGAGCAATACCACTTAATCGTAACTATCATTGCGATCTTGCTCTACCCGCTACTGCGTAAAACCACTAAAAAACTGCTTTTAAAAGCAATTAAAGGCAAAGCTGATCCGCATCGTGAATACCGTGCCGAGCTGTTGCTCAATATCATTCTTGCTATTGTCATGCTGTGTTTAGTCTTGGTTTTTTGGGGTATAGAACTGCGCGGCTTGTTAGTACTAGGTTCATCAATTTTTGCCATGCTGGGTGTCGCGCTTTTTGCTGCCTGGTCGTTGCTGAGTAACCTAACAGCTTTCTTACTCATGTTTATTCAAAACGACTGTCGGGTTGGCTTTTGGGTGAGAGTGATTGACGGTGCAAACTTCTTAGAAGGCCGCATTATCGAAATGGGCTTGATGAACGTAGTGCTTGAGCATGTTGATGGCCACAAAGTGATTTACCCAAACAACATCTTTGTTACCCGCCCTGTGATGGTGTTAAAAAACCCACCTACGGCAACTAAAGCGCCAACCATAAAACGTATTTTAGGGCCAAAAAAATAAAAGCCGCGATTGCGGCTTTTTAATATTTTGATTAAACGGCTAGTTATTTAACTCTGCCGTTTTTAACTCGTCTTCAATATCGCTTATTTCATCAATAAAGTTTTCGAGTTGTTGCTCAACTAAGCTGTTTGCATGAGCAAAGTAAGCAAGGTGGAACACGGCATCTCCCTCGTTGACAAGCGGCATGGTTTGCTGACCTATTACGATACCACTGCGTGGCGCCAGTAACTCAAGCTCAGCATCACCAAGTGGGCTGCTTATATAGGCAAGTACCTGCCCTTTCATTACTCGCTCACCCAGTGATACCTGTGCACGAACAATACCGTCAACTTCGGCACGTATCCAACTTGTTGAGCTTGCAATTACCGGTTCTGGCAGCTTTTTAGCTCGCTTGCCGCGCACCATTTTTAAATGGCGCATCACATAGTCAACACCTTGCACACCTGCAGCAATTGCAATTGGGTCAAAGCGTAGCGCTTCGCCGGCTTCATAGGTAATAACGGGTATTCCTAAATTGGCCGCTTCACTGCGTAATGAACCATTACGAAGTGACGCATCAATCACCGCTGGCGTGCCAAAAGCTTTTGCCATCGCAGCCGTTGCAGGGTCACTCAAATTAGCGCGAATTTGCGGCAAGTTAGTTCGGTGAATTGCACCTGTGTGCAAATCAATAATATGCGTACAATGCATTGCCACCTGAGTAAAAAATGCATTCGCCATTCGCCCTGCTAACGAGCCTCGTGTTGAGCCCGGAAAACTGCGGTTCATGTCACGGCGGTCTGGTAAATAGCGTGACTTGTGAATAAAGCCAAACACATTCACAATCGGTACCGCAATAATAGTACCGCGCAATTGCTCTGGGTCGATTTTAGCAAGCAACTGCCTAACAACCTCAACACCATTGAGCTCATCACCGTGAATTGCAGCACATACCATTAATACAGGCCCTTGCTGCACACCATTGACGACTTCAATTGGAATATTTAGCGGCGAGTGGGTGTAAAGCTTGGCAGCTTCAATCGCAAATGTTTTACGTTCGCCAACACCCACCGTATCACCTAAAATTGAAAACGGTGTATTTTTCTTAACCTTAGCCACGCACTTTTCCTTTTAATAGAGCGCTTATATTACTTAACCTTTACCACGAGTTGCTGTTCTTTTTGATGCCGCTGTTTTTTCAATAAACTCGACAATCATGCCTGCAATGTCTTTACCGGTTGCAACTTCAATACCTTCAAGGCCTGGTGATGAGTTTACTTCCATGACCAACGGACCACGTGCAGAGCGAAGTAAATCAACACCCGCTACGTTTAAACCCATCGCTTTTGCTGCTGCAACCGCTGTTTTTCTTTCTTCTGGAGTAATACGCACTAACGTCGCACTACCACCACGGTGTAAGTTAGAACGGAACTCACCTTCTTGCGCTTGACGCTTCATCGCGGCAATTACTTTATCGCCTAATACGAAGCAGCGAATGTCAGCACCGCCCGCTTCTTTGATGTACTCTTGCACCATAATATTGGCTTTTAAGCCCATAAACGCTTCAATTACACTTTCTGCAGCTTTGCGTGTTTCAGCTAATACCACACCGATACCTTGGGTACCTTCAAGTAGCTTAATTACCACTGGCGTGCCACCAACCATACTTAGTAAGTCTTTTACATCATCTGGTTTACTTGCAAAGCCTGTCACTGGCATACCTACACCTTTACGCGAAAGTAGCTGTAGTGAACGTAACTTATCGCGTGAGCGAGTGATCGCCACTGATTCATTGACAGGGAATACACCCATCATTTCAAACTGACGTAATACCGCACAGCCATAAAAGGTCACTGACGAACCAATACGCGGCACGATAGCATCAAAATCTTTTAAATTTTCACCACGGTAATGAATTTCTGGCTGCTCTGAATTGATGTTCATATAACAACGAAGTGCATCAATTACTTTCACTTCATGGCCGCGCTGCTCTGCAGCTTCAATTAAGCGACGTGTTGAATACAAATTTTGGTTGCGAGATAAAATACCAAGTTTCATAAGTTAAAACCTTAACTGATAAACTCATACACGTCGCGACGTGTGATAAGTCCTTTTCCTATAATAAATGAGATAAAGCCGGATCAACGACTATGCGATTTTCCATTGCTGTACGCCCTAACAACATTCTAAACTTCATTGTTGAACGGTTACTTAAAGTCACCCTTACAGGCCAGCTTTGGGTTCCTGCGACTAATTTTGTTTCAATAAAGTAGCGTAGCTCACGCTGACCGCTTGAACTGGTCACATACTTACGCTCAACTACTTTGGCGCGACACTCTACCGTTGTTTCTACATCGTCTTGTAGAGGATGGGTAGAAAATTTCACCCATGCTTCGCCATTTTCTGAAAATTCCTCAATGTCAAAAGCATGAATACATGAGGTTCTTGCTCCGGTATCAACTTTTGCTTTGATTTTTTCGATTCCCAGTTCAGGCAGACCAAGCCATTCTCGCCAGCCAACAATAATTTTTGCGCTCATTAATGTGCCCTCTTTAAAAAAGTGTCTTATACGCTACGGAGCTAGAAACACCAACGAAATATATTTATCCACTCGATAAGTCGATTTAATTGACGTAGGCTAAACTATCATCAACTATATCGCACTATTTGTAAAACGAGAGTTCAATATGATCAATGGGTTACTTCATGTCTTAATTTTAGACGAACAAGGCGGTGCACGTGCTATTGAAAATAGTACTGAGCTGCAAAATTGGCAACCTGAACACGGAAAACTTTGGGTGCACATGGACTATAGCCAAGCTGAGGCCGTTGAATGGCTTGAGCAGAGTAACTTATTAACAGATTTCGAGCTTGAGTCCCTGATTGCTGATGAGACACGTCCACGTTTAAGCAAAGTCACTCATGGTAATATGCTATTTTTGCGTGGGGTTAACTTAAACCCTGCGCAAAGCCCAGAAGACATGGTCTCGTTACGCTTATTCATTAACGAAAACATCGTGATCACAACGCGTAAGCGCCGTTTATTATCGGTGCAAGATGTTGTTGAGTCGTTCGATGGCAGCAATGGCCCATGTTCAATCTCTGAATTAGTTTGCCAATTGGCGCAAAACCTAACGTCGCGTATGCAAGCTGTTATTGACAGTTTAGATGACACACTCGATGGCTTTGAAGATGAAATTGACGAACCTAATAAAGGCTTTGATCATCAATCATTAGCACAAATACGCCGCCAGACAATCGCGTTAAAACGTTATTTAAGACCACAAAAAGAAGCTCTTATCACTTTATTAAACAATAAGTATAAGTGGTTAGATGAAGACGATAAGGCACGCTTAAACGAAACAACCAATATGTTGATCCGTTACTTAGAAGAGCTAGATAGCTCAATTGAACGTGCGCAAATTATTCAACAAGCAATTACAAGCCAAGTGTCTGAGCAACTAAATCAACGTATGTATGTAATGTCGGTGGTTGCAGCACTATTTTTACCACTCGGCTTCTTAACAGGTTTACTGGGTGTAAACGTAGGTGGTATTCCGGGCACTGAAAGCCCTTATGCATTTAGTTTGTTTATTATTTTCTTGGTGGTGCTTACCGTAGGGATTGGCATTTACTTTAAAAATAAGAAATGGCTATAGCTCGACAACCTTTTTAATTAAATCAAGGCGAACGGCATGTTCGCCTTTTTTTGTGCTCAAAATTAAGTGCTCGCCCTCTGGGTTAATTATTTTAAGATTCTCAGCCTTTCCCTCTAACGGTTCACCAGATACTAAGGAAATTCGTAATAGGGACTTATGCATGCACCATAATTCGTATTTATCGTATTCACCACAGGCGATGGGTTGATAAGTCATTGGCTTTTTGAGATTGCTTAAGGAATAAATCGAGCTTAGAAGATATTAAAGTGAAGAGCAAATGGCGCTCTCGGCAGGGATCGAACCTGCAACTTAGCCTCCGGAGGGCCACGTGATATCCATTTCACCACGAGAGCACATTTGTCGTCGCCAATGCTAACTCGCGATATCAGCATGACAACCCGGCAATGATAATGGCATCTTGCCCTAAATGCTAGCATCGAGACCTTTATATGCACATAAATTCAGCAATTTGCATTAAAACACTTCACTTTCGTGCAGAACCAAGGTATTAACGTATACTTAATAAAATTAATAACAAGGTGGCTGTATAGCCATGTAAGGGGAATTTGATCATGAGTTTAATGTCTACAGAGCAAGTCGCGGAGTTTTTAGGTGTAAAAGTCGAACGCGTAAAACGTCTTGCTCGCGAACATTTACTGATCTCGAAATCACAAGATGACAAAGGTGAACCTTTGTTTGATCCAGAAGACGTAAAAAAATATAAAGAACTTGCCGAGCGAATTGGCGGTCTTTAATTTTTAACTTTTTCTATGAAGTGGTTAAGCTGTGTAAGCAGTGGCGCCACTTTATCCACCGCTCCACGTTGTTCATACCAACAAATACATAAAAGTAAAAACAGCGCATGAAACGCTGCCAGCTTTTCAACTGATAAGTTAAACGCGTGATGGTCGCACACTAACGCTTGATAGCGTTTAAGCAACGCTAGTTGCTGCTCATCATTTAACGTAAAGCTCACCACCAGCGCAGCCAAATCAAAATAAACATCGTTACTTTTGGCATATTCAAAGTCGATTAAAAACATACCCGATTCATTCACAATGATATTTTCTTTCACTAAATCATTATGACAAAAGCCCATGTCTTTAGGTGCACCATCAATATAAGCCAGTGACTGCCTAATTAACTCAGCATGTTGCTGGTACCGAGGTGTTTGCTGGTAGTAGTTAATTTCGTACGCAATATCCATCTGCTCGGTAAGCACAGGGTAACGATGTAAATTAACTAAATCGGGTAGTAAGCTATTACAAAATTCACCGCTGGCAATGTTCCCTGCCACGTATTCGAAAATAACAGTATCGGTTGCTTGTTCTAACCAAAGTGGTGCTGGGCAGCAACTTTGCTTTGCAAAATGGGCTTGCGCAGCAAGACCAATCGCCGGCCAGTGGTCTCGATAATGCTTAACCAAGAAAGCTTGATTTGATGTTTTTACCAAGTAGTTGTCATTGCTTAGCCCCTCAACCAGCGGACTGATTGAGGTAATAACTAAATTTGAGTTGAAGCGCGTAAAAAGCGCGTGAATTTGTTGCTCAGTTTTCATCTATAACTGTGCAAGCGGTTTAGCCTGATGCTGCTCGTACTCTTCATACCATGTTTTAAAGCCCCACGCGGCCATAATGGTGTAAAACACGAAAAGTACTAAGGTTGGGTAATACCCTTTTTCAAAGTATAAATACATGGACGCTGCATCAATCACAATCCAGTACAACCAGTTTTCCAGTACCTTCTTAGCAACAAGATAAGTCGTCACCACCGCAAAGCACGTAGTAAAGCTATCTAAATAGGCAAAATCAGCGTGAGTGTAATTGGTCATCACGAAACCAATAGCAACTGAGGCCACAGAGGTTGCAAACAAAATCACTGCATGACGCTTTAAAGACCATGAAATAATGGGCAGTTGATCTTTATTGTTTATACCCCGACGCCAAACCACCCAACCATACACTGCCATATACATATAATAAAAATTCAGTAGCGACTCCATTAACAGTGCGCCATTCCAGTACATTACGGTATAAATAAAGGTGCTAACAAACGCGGCTGGCCAACACCATAAGCTTTCTTTAATCGCTAAAAGTAAGTACGCCATCGACAATGCAACGGCAATATATTCCCAATGCGACATGGCAGTAAAGCCAGAGAAGGTTTCGCTCAAAAATTCCATAACACGCGCTACTTTAGATTTTAGTCTTCGCTAGGCGACAAGTCACCATGCAAGAATTTACAGACAAAAATAGCTTTACCAAACTCTTCATAAGAACGTTTGATTTCAGTATTAAGTACAGACATCACTAAATCATAATCACCGAAAATCTGAGTTGATAAGGTATTGGTGATCACTTTAAGACCTTCGTAACTGTTTACGCGGTCAATAAAACCTTTGATAAACGGAATGTAGTCTTGATGTAGTGGGTACTTACTGATCTCTACTGAAAGTTTCATTATGATTTACCGAGTCTTTGAAAAGTATTGCATTGTAACCCGCTTATACTAACAAGTCATGGCTATGGCTATTTTTTAGTGTAAAATCAGCCGCGATAAACATTGAGGATTCATTATGGCACGCCGCATCACTTACAAATTTAAAAACCAGCCTCGCGAAATCAATTTTGCAAAAGATAAATACCGAGATATGTACCATGCGATCGCTGCAGCTGAAGGCATTGATTTAACCAACTATTTAAAGATGGAGCAGCAAGTAGAAATGACTTCAAAAGGCTCTTCAGCAGTACGTAACTTTCGTGACCAAGAATTCGCACGAATGGGGTTCAGTGACGTGTATTTTATTAAAGAGTAACAAACTTACTCTTGATACTCGTAGCTTACTCGTGGGGTGATATTACACAGTAACTCGTAAGGAATGGTTGTCGCACACTGGGCAATCTCTTCAACGGGAAGCTCTGGCCCCCACATGATCACTTCATCACCGACTTTGATGTTGTCGCTGTTATCACCAATATCCACCGTGATCATATCCATCGCCACACTACCAACAATGCCATAGCGTTGTGATTTAATAACCACTGGTGTGCCTTGCTCAGCATGACGTGGATAACCATCACCATAACCCATCGCGACCACAGCAAGCTTAGTGGGTTTATCGCTATGCCAACGACCACCATAACCAACACATTGATTAGCATCGACATCGCGTATTGCTATAACACGCGTAGTTAAGCGCATAACCGGCTCTAAACCATGCTGTTGACCAATGCTATTTAGCATTGGTGATACACCATACAACATCAACCCAGGGCGTACCCACTCGCCATGCCCTTTTGGCCAAGCAATAATTCCCGCTGAATTTGCAAGACAATGCTGCTCGCTTTTGCCATCAGCTAATGAGTCAAATAAAGCAATTTGCTGAGCTGTCTTTTCATCATTGATGTCATCGGCACAAGAGAAATGGGTCATTAGTTTAATATCATCACGGGCATTCGAGCTTGCTTTTAAACGGCTGTAGAAAGACTCAAATTGTGATGGTGCAATACCAAGGCGATGCATGCCAGTATTAACTTTTAACCAGCAAGCAATAGGTGCATCAAGAGCTGTGTTTTCAAGCGTTGCGAGCTGATTTTCATCGTGAATGATGGTTTGAAAGTTATTAGCAAGCAAGATAGGTAAATCATCTTTATGAAAAAAACCTTCAAGCAATACAATAGGTTTTGTCAGCCCACCGGCACGCAGCGCTAACGCTTCGTCAATACGTGCGACTGCAAATGCGTCTGCATCATTTAGGTATTGGGCAATTTTAACTAAACCATGGCCATATGCATTAGCTTTTAGCACCGCCATTACTTTGCAACCGGGCGCAAAGCGCTTCACCTGCGCTAAGTTATGAGCAAGCGCTTGTAGGTTGATTTCGGCAATGGCTAGGCGCATTAATATTCGTCGTCCATAGCTGGGCCCGCGTAGTTATCAAAACGCGAGAATTGGCCTTGGAAAGTTAAGCGTACTTTACCGATTGGACCGTTACGCTGCTTACCTATGATGATTTCTGCCACACCTTTTTCAGCACTATCTTCGTTATAAACTTCATCACGGTAAATAAACATGATTAAGTCGGCATCCTGCTCGATTGAGCCTGATTCACGTAAGTCGGAGTTGATTGGACGTTTATCGGCACGTTGCTCTAGGGTACGGTTAAGCTGAGACAGTGCAATAACCGGACACTGCAGCTCTTTTGCTAGTGCTTTTAATGAACGTGAGATTTCAGCAATTTCTAACGTACGATTATCTGACAAACTTGGAACACGCATTAACTGTAGGTAGTCGACCATGATCATGCTAATACCGCCATGATCGCGAGCAATACGACGAGCACGAGAGCGCACATCCGTTGGTGTTAGGCCCGATGCATCATCGACATACATCTTACCTTTTTCCATCAACAAGCCCATGGTTGAGGATAGACGCGCCCAATCGTCATCATCAAGCTGACCTGTACGAACTTTAGTTTGGTTAATGCGACCTAGCGATGCCAGCATCCTCATCATAATTTGCTCTGATGGCATCTCTAGTGAGTAAATAAGTACAGGCTTATCTTGCGTCATAGCAGCATGTTCAGCCAAGTTCATCGCAAAGGTAGTTTTACCCATCGATGGACGTGCCGCCACAATAATAAGATCTGAAGGCTGCATACCCGCTGTCATTTTATCTAGGTCGGTGTAGCCTGTACTCACACCAGTTACACCATCTTGCGGCGACTGGTAAAGCTCTTCAATTTTATCAACGGTTTTTTCTAAAATACTATGTAAGTTTTGTGGGCCTTCGGTACTTTTAGTACGCTGCTCCGCAATTTTAAATACTTTACTTTCAGCAAAATCAAGCAGGTCATGGCTATTTCGCCCTTCAGGGCTAAAACCCGCTTCGGCAATTTCATTGGCAACACCAATCATTTCTCGAATAACAGCACGCTCACGCACGATATTCGCGTAGGCATCAATATTTGCTGCACTTGGCGTATTCTTGGCTATTTCAGCAAGGTAGGCAAAACCACCAACACTACTTAACTGGTTATTTTTCTCAAGACTCTCAGAAATAGTGATCAAATCGATTGGATCACCGCCTTCAGCAAGGCTTACCATAGCTTCAAAAATCAGCTTATGAGTGCGGGTATAAAAATCCTGGGCAACCACTAACTCAGCAACACGGTCAAACGCTTGATTATCAAGCATTAAACCACCTAAAACAGATTGCTCAGCTTCTATTGAATGAGGAGGGACTTTTAACGTATCGACTTGCTTATCTGGTTTGGCCATAACTTCACAAAACTAAAATTGAATGGCTCTATTCTATCGACTTGCTAAGGCTGTGCAAATAGTAAATACCAATCGACTTAAATATTTGGTCATTCTAGCGTGCTAAATAAAGCGTTAACTGCGTTAGAAATGTCTAAAGTAGAGTAACTACATGTCAAAATTTCTGCCTTGTTATCACTTCATTTATCTGTCGCTATTTAAGACCAATAACTTAACACGATTGGTATAAGCGGGAAGTCTTCCCGCTTTATTGTAACTCTAATCGTTATTTCTGTTTACGAAGTTCAATGCGTCCGCTAATCGTATCCATTTCGATATCAGCATCCCCACCGTTAATACTAAATTCTAAGTCGCTTGATGGGCCATACTTCGCTTTTGTTGCTTTGTCGTCACTCAGTTCATTGACTATTTTACCATTAGCGTGAGCTTCAATTTCAAACTTTGCTGACACATTAGCAGGGAAGTAAAATTCAGCATCACCACTAACCGACTCAAAACGAATATTAGCATCATCAAGTAGCTTATTAATGTGAACTTCGGCCTCACCGTTTACCGTATTAATACGCAGTTTTTTAATCGCATCAAAAGCAAAGTCAATATCACCATTTACGTTCTCAAGACGAACATCTTGCGCTTTGGTCTTTGACTTAATGTCACCATTCACCGCGGTAAAGCGTAAAGCACCTTGCGAGTTTTTATCATTAATTTCGCCATTCACAGTTTCAAAGCGAATATCACCATTCAGGTCATGGGCATTTACGTCCCCATTTACCGTTTCAAAGCTCATGTTGCCGCTAATATCTTGTACTGTAATATCGCCGTTAACAGTATCAATCTCTGCGCCCGCTTCAAGTTCTTTGGCACTGACCGTTACATTCACACCCGCAAATTCAAGCTCACTGCTTTTTGGCATATAAATGGTCAATCGAGAGCCGTCACCGCTATTCCAGCCACCTAAGTTACGCGGCATTTTTACGATAAATTCAACACGGCTGCCTTCTACATCTAAACGATAGCCTTGTGCTTTATCGTCAAGCTCACCTTCGATTTTAAGTTGTGGTTTATCCCACCCTTCAATGCGTACATCACCACGTTGGTTTTCAATAAAAATGCGTTTATTTGCAGGTACATCAATTTGTTCATTAATGGTTTGTCCTGCCATTGCCATCAGTGGCAGTAATCCTAAAGTTAAGGCTAGTAATTTCATAATTGTCACTCCTAAATCGTTTGCCACTTCGGTGCATGCACCTTGTTAATTAAGTCCAGTTGTTGCTGATAAACCTGCGACAGCATTTGTAATAAAGCTGGGTTTTCAGGTTCATTCTCAAGTGCTTGCTTAATGGCACTTTCGGCTTCTTCTAACTCTTTTAGTTGTTGCTGCCAGTTGTCGGTTAAAGCTGGTTGATTTTGATACTGCACCAACAAACCTTGCTTTTGCTTAGTAAAATAATCGCTCATTGCCATCATGCTGTTTGACTCGCCTTGGCCAACAAAAAGCTGCACAGTCAAAAGGGCTGCAATACAGCAAGCGGCAACAGCAGCGAGTTTATTCCAACCATGCGTTGGCTTATCAGCTTGCTGTGTTTGCGGCCTTGCAATTGCTCGCTCAATTCCCGGCCAAAGATCTTTATCAGGGCTAATATCTTGCTGCTGGTTAAGCGAGTCATTTAAAAATTGTTCAAATTCTGGCTTACTCATTTTCATACCACTCTTTTAATAACTGCCTTGCACGGTGAAATTGCGACTTACTTGAACCTACAGCCATATCAAGCATGCTTGCTATCTCTTCATGGCGATAGCCTTCGATCGCATGAAGCACAAAAACCATACGTGCTCGCTCAGGTAGTCTCAGTACTAATTTGTCGAGGCCGTTAAAGCCGCCGCAATCTTCGGCACTTTGTTCATCCATACCGCTTTGTTCAAAACTCACTACTTTTTGAAACCAGCTTTTATGTTTGCGAATGTAGCTAATCGCAATATTGCTGGTAACACTATGTAACCAAGTCGAAAACTGTGAGCGTCCATCAAAGTTCGCGATTTTGTGCCACAACTGTACAAACACTTCTTGTGTTGCATCTTCTGCGTGCTCTTTATCTGCAAGCAATCGCAAACAAAGACTATAAACCCGCTTCACATGCAACTCATAAAGTGTTGCATAAGCAGCTTGATCACCGCTTTTTACGCGCTCTATCAAGGCATGCTCACTTTGCTGGGCGAACGCTTGTTCTGCATCTATCAACATCCTGGATGTTGTCCTTTATGATTATTGTTGTGAATTTAGTGTATTAGACGTAAGGAGGGATTCAAAAGGTTTAAATGAAATTAAATTTTTTTGTAGTTTTAATATGTTTTCATGCTGAAGGGTCTACAGACCCTATCAGTACAAGTACAGTATTGTTTATTCAGTGGTTGATGATTCGCTTTCTTCTTCGGTTGTTTCTGTGGTTTTATAGCTCCAACCTAAAAATACGATGCGTGCTGGAGAGGCTGGTGTACCACCATTTTGTACTTGTAATAGACCAGCATCATAATGAGCGCCACTGCCCCCCGATGCGGTAATTGTTGAGCCACGTACACTACCAAACAACTCACCACTACCTGACAATTTCACCGTAGTCAAAGGCGCATAAATAGCCGCATATAAATTAGCAGCGCCGCTAAATTGTACACCATTTACACCATTAAATGATGAGTAGAATGATAACGAAGGATGACCACTGGTGGTTAGCCCTTCTTGCTCAGTAATTACTTTTGCGCCTGCACCAATATTTACTTTTCCGGTTAATAACACCGTTAAGCTGCTATCTTTTTTTATTGTTAGACTGGTGTCCCCTTCCATCGAAAAGTCACCATCAATCAGTAAAATAACATCACCACCAGACACTTCCATTTTGCCGTCACTGGTCATCTTGAGTCTATCAAGTGAAAAAATATACTCTTTGCTATTACTACCATTGGCTTGGTTCTGAGCTTTAGAGTTAAACAAGAAAATATCAGCAAGGCTTGGTAAAATAACTTGGCTACCACCACTACTGTAATAACCCTTTTCGGTATTTAGCTTAAATTGTTGCGTAGGGCCTATAGCAACAGAACTATAACTGCTCACTTGATCCGTGATGTCTGCCATTTTCTCTGGCAATATCAAAGGATCACAACTCGTATCTGGGTTTGTAGGGTCATAATCTGGCGCAGTTGGGTCAGCAACGGTTATCGGTTCAACATTCGGGTTTACATTAAACTTGCTGTCACTGTAGTGCACACCATCCTGTTGATTATTGTAGGTATCTTTAAAATCGCCTGAGCCACCATACATAATATCTAACGCTTCAGCTTGGCTATTCGTGATGAATGTTGACCACTGCATTTTTGCATCACCATTCGCTCGCACTACCCCCGAAACTGTCCCGCCACGATGCGTATAATAACCTCGGGTATATACATTACCGTCAACACGTAAACCGCTGCCTGGAGAAATATAAACACCGGTATTTGAATGGATGTTACCAATAATCGGTGATGAACCATTTAAGTAGATCACCCCGGTCGCTTTAACATCGCCTTTTATCGGTGAATGACCCGATAGCACCACATCTGAATCGCCAGCAATCGTTGAAACATCGCCATCATTTGACTTAGTTTCTTCGTAAGTGCCTTTGCTAGAGTCATAGCTGTCGATACTGCCACTGCCAGACAAGTTAACCCCTTTACAACCCACCATAGCATTCGTGAAAATCGAACTTCCCTTCGCGCCTTGCACTGCAAAACGAGCAACTAAGTTACTTTGTGCATCGCCATCAAATCGTTGTCCTAGGCTTGCAATTTCTAGCTCACCTGCAGCATTTTGACTTAAACTTGCATTAAAAATTGCATCATCAGCGATAACACCTGAACCAGATGCATGACTGGTTTTACTGATCAAATCTTCAACCGCTAATACACCTTCCTCATCCAAGGTTTGTTGTAATAACTTAGCTTGTTCAAAAACACCTTTTTCAGCCAATAAGCGACTATTTAATTTCTTTTGAAAGTTACCACTTAAGCGCTCTTGAACGACGTTCTCGCGCAGCGAACTAAGCACCACGATACTAGCCATACTGGTCAAGATCAAAACTGTAATTAGAGTAAAACCACCTTGCTTTTTATACACTACCTGCTCCGTATGCTTTAACTAATATTACATTTGTTAGAGCAATATCAATATTGATGCCATTGCCAAATTGCGCAGGTAAATCATTTGGCTTCACAGTTACTGTGACAAGCTCACCAGCGATATCAAATGATAAAGTTTCGATACCTGTGAGTAATCGCTCAGCAGCAGCGCCATCGAGTGAACACATTAAATTACTACCATTTAAGCTATAGACCTCAATCACTTGCGCTGTTGTCGCAGAGCCATCACAGGCAATAACACCACTAGGCTGAGTAATAGTAATCGTGCTTTTATCAGCACTTATGATCGGAGCTAACTGAGTTTGCTTAATGCTACGATTGAATACTTTACTGGTATAGCGAATCACCTCTTGGGCGTTTTCGAGTTCTTTACTCACTTCAACAGTGCTTTTAATCGCCGAGTAAGACAAACTCACTCCAGCTAGTAAAAAAGCGCCTGCAGCCAATGCCACCATAAGTTCAACTAAAGTAAAGCCCTGAGCGCGTTTATTCATGAGCATACAGCCGTTAAGTCTGGGAAACTGGCATTTAGACTAATTTGATTTTCTGCACTGTCTGTCATGCGCTTATCAACCCAAGCGACATTAATTTGCATATCATCACTGTAATTAGCTGGGATAGTCAGTTGATAATCACTGACTTGTGGTGCTAGCGAAGCTCTAAAAGTCGCGTCTTGAAAAAGTGCGGTATTAGTTTTTTGAATTTCACAAATGCGCGGCCACAAACGCTCAATAGTATTTTGGCCTTGAATGAGTGACACGGTGTAATTAAAGCTATTGGTTGCATATTGCAGCGATTTTAGCTGCGCAGCAGCCAACCCTAATAATGCGATTCCAGCAATCACCACTGAAATCATCACCTCTAATAATGAAAAGCCTGCCTGCTTATTCATGCACATCCTCGCTGTGAACTTTCAACTAACCAGTTTTGACCACTTTTAAGCACACACATTATGTAATCTGTGGTATTTGTGTGCTCATCTTTAACTAAAATTTCAGTTTGTTTATCGACTTCGCCACTGGCGCTAATAGCCAGTGCCACCAAGTTGACAGTAACACCGCTTTTAGTGATCGAAAATTCTTTCAAAATCGTGTCTGCCCCGCCCTCATTGAGGGTCACTTGCCAGTTCTTATTGCTAACAACTAGGTTAATAGGTTTGTCACGCTTTACCGCTTCACTGCGTGCAAACTTATAGACACTATTTAATTGATTTGCAGTAGTTACAACGCGATCTTGCAAGATCTGTTGACTAAATGACGGAAAAGCAAGGGCTGCCATAATGCCAATAACACTTAGCACAACCATTAACTCGATTAAGGTAAACCCTGCAATTCGACGCAACTTAGTTACTCCCAGCAATCACTAAATGAAGCGTTGTAACTACCATCATGTTTAATGGTTAAGTCACCACAGCGATCACTTGCTTGCGCCGAACCCGATTTAGGAGAGGCTTTTAAACTGTAGCCACGATTTTTAAAGTCGCTTACAGCACCTGATACTTTGTCAGTTGCTGTATAGGTAAAGGTGTAGTAATCAGTATTTTGGGTTGAAAATGCATTGGGGTAGCCGCCATTTCGTGAATAAATACGCTCAAGACTGGCACTGTATTGCAATAACTCTTGTTGAATATCTGCGCGGCGACTACGTTGCATATGCTCAGTGTAAGCAGGCAGTGCTACGCTATACAGAATGCCCAAAATAGCGATAACAATAAGAATTTCTACTAATGTAAAGCCAGTTTGTTTACCCTTTCCATATGGTAATAATGAACTTCTCAACTTCAACTCCTTACTACTTTTTAACCAGCACAATATAAATGACAGCGTTGTCAGTGTCAATTTTAACCAATTTACTCTTACTCATCCGATTATACTAATAAGA
>NZ_JAKEVN010000069.1:0-23168 GCF_022398505.1 Pseudoalteromonas sp. Isolate3
CTATTAAGTTAAATATTATATAAAAAGCCCGTAAGGGCTTTTTATATATTTACTTTTTAGGTTGAAATTAATCAACCGCTTTGCATTTAACCAAAGGCAGTGGCTCGGTTGCTTTGCTGTCTAAGTGACGAACAAAACACATTTGGTTTTTTATTAACAGCTCAAAACGTTCAGGCATATCTGGGTAAGACCCATGGTTGGACTTCTCTGGTATAGCAGCGTTATTCAAGCTTTCAATAACAAGTATGCTGCTATTGATAAACGCATCTTCGGCTACGTTAACAGGCTTACTGTGCATTAGCCTTGCTATGCCAAGTGCTATTAGCTCACTTTGCGGCTCTGTTAGCCGTGCATGTTGTAGTTTTGGAGTGGGTTCTTGCTTAGAACTACAGCCAAATAAGACACTAACTAGTAAAAGGCTGGTAATAGAGGCTTTCATTAATACTCCTGAACAAGCAAACAGATTTTAGACTTGATGCTTGTTCGCTTTATAAGTTTTAACTTTATTGAATATAGCTATTTTTTAAACAATTTGATAGATTTCACGGGCGTTTTTATAGCTTAGTTTTTGCCATAAACTCGGCTCGGAGCACAATGAGTGATAGTGATGCCAACAGTTTTCGTAACTGGTATTTATTTGGCAAACAGGGAAATTACTTGCAAACATCACACGATGTTCACCAAAGTACTTAACTAAATTATTAACCAGCCAAAGGTGTTTGTTTACGGCTATTTGCGTGAATTCTAAGCCTGAGAACTTTATCGCGATATTATCGCAGTGGCTGAGTTTAATGATTGCTTCAAGCCATGTTTTCTCATCACTAATAAAGCCTAAATGATTAATAACCACACGTAATGATGGCAGGGCTGTGCAATACTTAATAAGCTGCTCAGTTGTCTGCATGTTTTCAATTTCAAACTGTGCTTCAAAGTGTAAATTTTCGCCTGCGAGCATGGCTAGGTTGTCTTGGCAGTGAGGAGTTAATAAGCGCTTGGCTTCATCACCTTCGGTTATATCGCGAATACCAACCAAAGATGGATGATCTAACTCATTGAGTGACGCTTCAAAGTGTTTGGTAGATGCGTCAATCACACTGTAGCTGATTGCTCGATAGGGAATGTCATTTAAATGCGTTGCAAGCCAATTAAGCTCATTCACTGGCGCTTGATTATCAAAGCCAGCTTCAATATGCACCAAGGCTTCTAGTTGAAATGGACAAGCGGCTTTAAGTTCTGAGCTAGTAATTTGCTTTTTAATTTTATCTAGATTTGGCCAAGAGGGGGGATTGCTACCTTGTAGCCAAGTGTATTGACCCTCAGTGAGGTTAAAAAAGTGCACATGGGGGTCAATTATTTTGTCGCTCATTGCGTGGTGTATCCACCATCAATACTTTGTAAGCTACCAGTAATAAAGCTCGCTTCTGGGCTTATTAAAAAGTTCACCAAAGCAGCAATTTCTTCTGGTTGACCTAAACGCCCTAGCGGTTGCAGCGCGGCTTCTTCAGCAACAACCTCTGCTTTATCGGCACCACTGCGTTTACAGTAGGCATCAATCGCATTATGAAACAGTGGTGTTTCTATTGTACCCGGACACACTGCGTTAGCACGAATATTAAACGCGGCATAATCGAGTGCTGTCGTTTTTGCCATGGAAGCTAGCGCGTGCTTGGTTAGGTTATAAGCAAACGAGTTTGGTTTGCCAATAATTGCCTGATCAGAGGCAACCAACACGATACTGCCGCTTTGCTGGATTTTCATACTAGGTAATACGGCTTGAATTGCTGCATAGGCACCTTTCACATTGAGCGCAAACAGGGCATCAAACGTTGCTTCATCGGTGTTTTCAATGTTGGCACTTAGATGACGACCCGCATTAGAGATTAAGGCATCGACACGGCCCGTCTGTGCAATGATATCGGTGATAACCGATTTCACCTGCTGAGTATCACTGACGTCACAGTGGTGATAATTGCCCTCAGACGGGGTGATATCTAAGTTGTAAACGGTGTATGCTTCACGTTCTAAACGCTCTACTATAGCTTTGCCTATGCCTTTACTGCCACCTGTGACAATTGCAACGTTTGTCATCATTTACCCTTAGTGGCTGTGGCCACAACCGCCTTCACCGTGCACGTGGCCGTGTGATAATTCGTCGGCTGTTGCTTGGCGAACATTGACTACTTCAACATCAAATGTCAGGGTTTTACCTGCAAATGGGTGGTTTAAGTCACAATCTGCATTGAAGCGACCCACTTTAACGATAGTCACTTGGTGACGGCCTTGGTTAGAATGAACAATAGCAGTCATACCTGGCTTCCACACTTTTGTGTTGCCTTGTAAGTGCTTAAGTGGAATACGTTGGATTAGGTTGTCAACGCGCTCACCGTAAGATTCGCTAGGCTCAAGTGTTACGCTGAAGTTATCACCAGCTGCTTTACCTTCAAGCGCTTTTTCAAGACCCGGAAGCATGCCTTCAGTACCATGGATATATGAAAGTGGCTCGCCATCTTTACTTGATTCGACTTGCTCGCCTGCTTCACTAAGTGTGTAGTGAAATTCAACCACTGCGTCTTTACTGATTTGCATGTTATTTCTCTTTAGAATTTAAAATATAGGCGGTGATTTTACGCTAACCGTTAAGACTGAGCAATCAAGGCTTTTTCAACGAGCCTTCTATTCTTGACAGCATGGCTTCACTGGTTGGCGTTTGTCGCTCTGCAGGTTTTGCTTGCGGTAAGTGAAGTGTCAAAATCGTGCCTGGTCTTAATATGCTGGTGGCACTCAGTTTATTCCAAGTTGCAATGTCTTTGTGTGGCACGTCGTATAATTGGCTGATACTCCAAATTGAGTCACCTGGCTTTACTAGGTAATCAACCGCAATGGTTGCGATAGTTTCTTCATGCTGTTCGAGGTAGGGGCTAATATTGTAATCAACCAGTAATGATTCTGGCATGGTTTGTGGCTGTGATAAACGCAACTGCTCACCTACTTTGATTAGGTTGCTTGTTTTGCTATTGAGTGCTTTTAGATCCTTTACAGACATATTAAAGCGTCTAGAAAGACTGTAAAGAGTATCGCCTTTTTGCACTATATACTCACCAGCAAAGTTATTGCGAAACAATTTGCTTTGTAATAGCGTACGCTGGTCAAGAGGCAATAGCAGGGTATGTGGACCATTCGGGGAGCTTTGGTTTTTTAAATATCCTGGATTTAATTTATGGAGCTGGTTATGTCCCACGCCAGATAAGTTAGCTATTACTGAAAAATCAAACTGCTGGCCAACATCAAACTCAGTAGTGAGTGCTTTATTAACCAATTTAGGCCGTTTTAAGCCTTGCTCAGGATGTTTCAGTAAATAACTTAGTGCTAATAGTTTAGGAATATAATCGGCAGTTTCTTTTGGTAAAGATAACGACCAATAGTCAGTTTTTTTACCTATTTTTTTATTCTTTTCAATGGCTTTTTTTACACGTCCCTCGCCACTGTTGTAAGCGGCAAGTGCATGTAACCAGTCACCATCAAAGCGCTTGTGTAAGTAACTTAAATAAGCCAAAGCGGCATCGGTTGAGGCGAGAATATCTTGGCGTCCGTCATACCATTGATCGCTTTGTACGCCAAAATGATAAGCTGTTGCGCCAACAAGTTGCCAAACACCTACAGCATTCTTTGATGAGCTTACTGTCGGTCTAAAATCACTCTCGACAAATGGCAGCAAGGCCAGCTCCATAGGTAGCTTTTGTTGTTCGATCCGTGTCACGATATGATACAAGTAAGGTGCTGCACGTTTGTTTACTTTTATGAGGTAATGAGGCTGTTTTAAATACCATTTTATACGTGCAGAAGTATGCTTATTAGTTTGAAAGACGAGTGTTAAATTGTTGGCGATATGCTGCCAAAGATCGTTCGAACGAGGTGTTGGTAACGGAGTGTCACCAGCTGGCAGTGGCGCAACTGTAGCGGGTGGTTCAACAGCCGTTGAAGCCACATAGTCACTAGTTGCTTGCTGGGTTGCTAAGTCGGGCTCATAATGGTTAAAAACCGCTGGCCTTTCCCGCTCATCTGTTTTCTGCTGAGTTAGTTGGCATCCCTGTAGACCAATAACTAAGCTCAGCCAAAGTAAATATCTCAAACTTACTCGAGCCATATAATAAAATCCTTTTACTATTTTAGCTCTATTTTGACAACTTGCTCTGTTTTAGTCCAGCCTCTAGAAACATAGAGAAAGCCCTTTCACCTATTTCATCAAGCTGATATTGCTGTTTTATCTCGGCAGGAAAAAGCGGAATTAATTCACTAACTGATTTATCTGGCGCTGATTTTGTCATCTCTTTAATCGTTTTTAAAAACCTTAAAGGGAGCGCAAGATCTTGTGGCGATAGTGGCTTGCCATGACCAGGTAAAATAGTTACGAGCGTGGTATTTTTTTGAATATCTTGCAGTACTGTGATCCAGCTAGTAAAGGTACCATGCCCGGGGTAGGGTAAGCTGTCGACTATATCTGCGCCTAACAGAACGCGGCCTTGATCTGCACTTAAAGTAAGATCGCCTTTAGTGTGCGCTTGGTAAGGTGTAATAACTACGGGATAATCACCAAGGTCTAGCTGTGTTGATTCAGTGATGCTAATAGCCGGCGGGTTTAAGGTTAACTCCCGCCAGCGAAATAAACGCTTTTTAGCAAGTTCTAGTTTGTCACGCCAAATCACTTGTTGATCTTCTGGTTGATTGGCAAGGCGTTGATAGCTCAGCTCTATGCTTTTTTCATAGCCATCTAATTTATCAGTTAATGCTTGCTGCATGGCGGCAAACTCAGTTTCTACTTGCTGATGAACTATCAGTTTGGCTTTAGGGAATTCAGCCTGTAAAACCGCTAATCCTAGTAGATGATCATCATGATAATGACTGGCCACTAAATAACATAATGGTGTTTTTAGGTGTTCTTTTAGCTGCTCTGCGAGCATTTCTACTTCGGCAAAGTTACCGCTGGCATCAAACATTAAGGCGCACTCTTTACCTTCAATTAGCACTTGATTCGAATCGTAAAAGCGCAGTTTATTTTGTTGTTGAAGAAATTGAATTTCGGGAGTGATGCTATGCCAGCTAACGCTTGATTGGGCGCTATAGCTTACAAAAAGACAGATCAAAAAAGCACAAAATCGCATGGTGTTCCGCTCGAATAATAGTCAGTGCAGTTGATTGTAAACAAAAAAAGCGCTGGATGCGCTTTTTTCTAAATACTAAGATGTTGGCTGAGCTTATCTATTAGTTTGTCATGTTGTTGCTCTTGTTCTGCTTGTTGCGATTTAACTTCGAGTAATTCATGACTTAAATGTAATGCGGCCATCAGCAGGGCTTTTTGGTCATTTCGAACCGATGAGCGTTGTTTCATTTGCTCCACTAAGTCATTCAAATTTTGTGCAGCAGCAACTAGGGCGTGCTCTTGCCCAGGTGGGCAAGAGAACTCATGTTCTTTACCTAGTAGCTCTACGCTGACCCGCTGACTTTGTGGGCTGCTCATTAGCTAGCCTGTTGTACGCTTTGTAATTTCTCAAGCAGGCCTGTTAATGTACTGCTTGCATCTTTTTGCTTCTCTTCGTTTTCTAGCACTTCAAGTTGCAGAGTTTCGTTCTCATCTAAAAGCTTAGCTGTTTGCTCTTGTAGGCTTTTAACTTCGCTTTCAAGTTCGCTATTGCGAAGGATTAATTTGTCGATCAGTTGTTCGAGTTGGGAAAGAGTTTCGTTATTCATAAATGCGCTCATAAAACTGTGGTTATTGTCATGCAAATGTAAAGGAAAGTGTCTTGATATGCCAGCATTTACGGCTGTTTTAGCGTATTTTTATTTATTATTAAGGCTTAATTCAGCGTAATGGCTTTTTTATTCATTTATGGTTCATGGAATAGCCTGAACTTAGGATCATTTGTTGTTTATCATGTACAATAAGACTATTCATTTTTAACGCAGTTTGCATCTGGCGAATTATAAATATGCTTAGTTATCGACACTCTTTTCATGCGGGTAACCCTGCTGATGTGCTAAAACATCTTGTTCTAGCTGAAGTACTTAAATACCAAACAATCAAAGATAAGCCACTTGATTATGTAGACACGCACTCAGGTGCTGGTTTTTTTGAACTTGCAGGCAGTGACGCACAAAAAACACAAGAATATTTAGAGGGTATTGCTAAGCTTTGGCAGCATAATAGTGAGCATGATGCACTTAATGAATATATTGAGCTAATTAAATCATTTAACCAAAACGGTAATTTAGATTTTTACCCAGGTTCGCCAAAAATTGCCGAGCACTTTTTGCGTCGCCAAGATAACGGTTGGTTTTTTGAGTTACACCCACGAGATCTACAATTACTGCAAGACAATATGAAAGGTAAACGTTCTATTCGTGTTCGTGGCGAAAACGGCTTTCAAGGCTTAGTTGGTTTGTTACCTCCAGCGTCACGTCGAGCTTGCGTGCTTATTGACCCTCCATACGAAATTAAAAACGACTACGATACGGTCGTTAACACTCTTGTTAAGGCGCATAAACGCTTTGCAACGGGAACATATATGATTTGGTATCCGGTTGTTGACCGTGAACGAATCGATAGAATGGAAGCGGGTTTAATTGCATCGGGTATGCGTAACATTCAGCTTTTCGAGCTCGCAACAGAGGCCGATACTGACGTTCATGGAATGACAGCGTCGGGTATGATAGTGATTAACCCACCATGGAAATTAAAGCAAACAATGGATGCGGTATTACCAGAACTTGTTTCATTATTAAGCGACAGCAGTGGTTTTTATCGTAGCGAGCAATTAGTTGAAGAATAATTCTTTTTCAATACAAAAACGCCCAGCAATTGCTGGGCGTTTTTAATTTTACCGCTATTAATTCATGTAAGTAGCTGCAAAGGTCGCTAGTGGCTCGTCACTATCATCTAGCAAGGTTAATTGCTCACCATTGATAGAGTATTTAGCAGTGGCTGCTAGTGTTGCTGACATGGCTGCTTCGATATCCATTTGTGCTACACACATTCTTTCGGTGATAGCTAATGGTTTGAAGGTCAGCATTTGCTCATTAACTTCGTAATTACCTGAGAAGTTATTACAGCCTAAGTAACCACTGGTTGAACCATCGTCTTTAAACTGCACGAAGGGTTCTTTATTTTCAACAGTGATTGTTTCACCGCTAATTGTAACTGCTTTCCAGTAGGTATTTGTTAAAGTAACATCGGGTTTTTTAGCCGATACTTTTGTCACTGTTACCTTGTAAACATCGCCCGATACATCTTCAGCAAATGGGTTATTGTGAGTGGTGCTAATGTAAAGTAATTTACCTTGATTCTCTATGCGCGCACTTACACTATAACGGTGACGGTCAGCAATTTTGCTTTCATCATATTCGAGTTCCACGCTGTATGGTGGGGCGCCGTTTAATTCAATTTCTTGTTCGCTGAGTACGTCAGCTTTGGCATCCATTTTTGAAACATCAGCCAACTGTACTTTTAATACCGAACCAGGGGGGAGCATGCTACGGTCTAAATAAGTAACTTGAGTATTTAGGGTTTTCATTGTTGATTGTTCAGCCTGTGGTGCACCTGAGTCTTCACCACAACCTGTTAATACTAAGCTGCTCCCTAAGATCATTAAACTGCATAGAGAAGCGCGTTTGAAAGATGAGATGGTATCCGAAGCCATGATTGTTTCCTTGCGTTTTTAGGGGTATGCGTCTTTGTTTTAAAGTTAGCATAAAGTTCGCTGACTTAATCATAGCTTAATTAACAAAAAATGGGCACTAGGCCCATTTTCGTCATAACGAGTCGCTTTATGAAAATAAAGCGTATTAGAGTAATCGTTACTTTTTCACGTATTTGGTGAGGATAACAATTCGCTGCCCGTCAACACGACCTTCGATGTGCTCAGGGTTGCTTGTTAAACCGATGTTTCTTACTGCTGTGCCACGTTTAGCAACAAGGCTACTGCCTTTAACATCAAGATCTTTAATTAGAGTTACAGTGTCACCTGCTTGAAGTACAACGCCATTACTGTCGATGTGTTTAATATCATCGTCTTCCGCAAGTGCTGTCTGTGCCCACTTTAGCGTGTCTTCTTCTAAATAAATCATGTCTAGAGCATCTTGTGCCCAGCCGTTATCAGCCGCTAAACGTTTTAACATGCGATAAGCCACTACTTGTACTGCAGGTGTTTGACTCCACATACTATCATTTAAACAATGCCAGTGGTTTGCAGTTAGATCGGCATTATTCTCAATTTGATCTTTACAAGTTTGGCAAACATAAATGCATTTATCAGAATGAGCCTCTGTAACAGGTGGCACCTCGTAAACAGATAGGTTATCTGTAGCGGTGCAAAGTTCACATTGGTTATTACTGCGTTCGATTAGTGCTTGTTCAATGCTCATAGGAGACTCTTTTTAGTTAACAAGGTAAGAAAAACAGCGCGCATTATAGCAAAAGCAGGTCCAAAGCGAAATATCCCTAATTATTGTAGGGATATGCTTTTTGTGTATTTATTGATTATGGCATCTAAGCTGCCAGAGTTTTTAAGCTCTTTAATAGCTGCATTTATTTTTGGTAGCAATAGCTGATGTTCACTACGCAGGCGAATTTTTAAGTTTCCCAGCGAATGTAAAGCGCCAAAGCCAATATCAACATTAAATTGCTCAGCCCAGTATTGTGCCGGAAGTTTGTCTATTATGACAACTTCGATACGCTGCATTTTTAATGCTTTTATTAGTTGTTTTTCAGAATGAAAATCAACGCGCTTAAAGCGATTGTCATCGTAGTAGTAATAGCCTAAGACAGTACCCACTGGCTGATTATTAATATTGTTAAGTTGCTGCCATTGAGTCACAGAGTTTTTTAAACTGACCAGGTACTCCTCAATGACAAACAGGGTGTCTGAATAAATAAATTGCGGGTTTTGTTTTTCTGCTTGGCTTAGCCATTCAGGGCTAAGAACATCAAAGTCGATGTCTCCTTGGTGTAGGTATTTTACAGTCCTTTTAGCAGGAAGTTCGATATGCTGCACTTGAATATCAGCAAGCTGCATAACTTGCTTAATCATTTCGGGTAGGATCCCAGGGGTGTTGTTGTCGTTGATGTAATAAGGATAATAGTTACCCGAGCCAGTAACATTGTATTTTAATACCGGTTGCTGCTCAGCAAAAACTACTGGTGAGAGCAAAAGTAAAATTAATAAAGTCGAGTTAAAAAAGTTCAATGGTCTGATTGAATACGTTTTCATGTACCTAGTTTGGTTGGGTTTTTGTTTTTTAGCAAGGTAAACATCTTTCACTATACTTATAACAATAGTAATGTGGAGATAGCCACATCTAAGTGAGAAGTAGAATGTCAGAATTAAGTATTGAAGGTAACAAAAGTCAGAGTGTGACTCAGTATATAGCACGGCAGCCAATATTTAATGCTGATAGAAGTTTGTATGCATACGAATTACTGTACAGAGAATCGAGCGACAATGTTTTTCCGGTAGGCACGAGTGATGGTCAAGCGACAGGGCGGCTGTTTTTTAATGCGTTGATGCTGATGGGGCTCGAAAAGCTAACGGGGTTTCAACCCGCGTTTATCAACCTATCAACCGACGCTATTTTGGATGACTTTCCAAAGCTGTTGCAACCACGCAGTGCGGTTATCGAAATCGTTGAACGAGCGACGAGTATTCCTAAAGTAGTGAACCGCGTTAAGCAGTTAAAGCAAGAAGGCTACTTGTTCGCTTTAGATGATTACGATGGCACTGATAAATGGCAAGATATCTTACCTTTGATGGATTTTATTAAGCTTGAAGTAACGCTGCCAATTATCAAAACCAACATGATGATCAAAAAACTAAAACGCAGCTTCCCTGATACCACTATCATAGTTGAACGTATTGAAAATTATGAAGACTTTGAGCAGTTAAAAACCGCTGGTTGTGATCTGTTCCAAGGGTACTTTTTTGCCAAACCAGAACTTTTAAGTTTTGGAAATGTTGAACCATCAAAAGTTGCCGTACTTGAATTACTCAATTGCACCGCACAAACTGATTTAAATTTTGATGCTATTCAACAACGAGTTGCTAAAGATTTAGGGCTTACCGCACGCATTTTAAAGTTAGTTAATGCGCGAGCTAGCAGCACCCAACAAACTATTCGTTCGATCTCGCAAGCGGTTATTTATCTTGGTGAAGATGCGATTAGGCAATTTGTGCGTGTATTAGCACTTAGCGAATTAGGTAATGATAAACCGCAGGAGCTGACAAAACTTGGTTTAACAAGGGCAAAATTTATCTCTTTGATGCTTGAGCCTGGTGGGAAAGAGCTTGCTGAGCAAGGGTATTTGGTTGGGCTACTTTCTGTGCTTGATGCTATTTTAGATATGGAACTTGATACCATAGCAAAAGAGTTTTCGCTTGGTAGTGAGCTCTCTAGCGCTCTTTTAAACTTTAATGGGATGCAAGGTGCAAGCTTACAACTCACGAAAGCGGTAGAGGAAGAGCAATGGGAAACGGCTCATGAGTTGCTAATGATGATTCGTCCTGCCTCAAAAATGGATGTAGTTTTTCAAGCCATGTACGATGCTCGTGCATATGCAGATGACGTTTTCGTAAGCTTATCTTCGGTTACAGACTAAAAGTGCAGAGTTCGCTATGATGCGGGCTCTGTGTATCAAAAAGGTTTGTAAATAATGCGTTTAGCTTTACAGGTAGTGACCATCTTAGTTGCTTTGGCGTTACTTATACCAGGAGTAACCCAGCCGGTACTTACCCTTGAAGGAAAAATCGATAAATCTAAGCTTGCTAAAACAGGTATTGAAATGATTGCCGATGAAGGCGACCGGAATACCCGTAGTGTACTAATGATGGCATCAAGCATGTTGGGGCTTGATAGGCTTGAAGGTGAAATTGATGCCTATAAAAAAACACGCAGCATTTGGGGTACCGTGAATGAGCTTGCTAATAACAAAAACTACCTTGTCGCCGCGCTTGTTGCCGTGTTCTCCATAGTGATCCCCACTTTAAAATTGCTGATGCAATTGTTTTATTGTTTCTTACCTATGAATAAAATTAAACATTTACTCGGTCAACTCATACAAGGACTAAGTAAATGGAGCATGGTCGATGTGTTTGTGATTGCATTGATCGTGTCTTATTTAGCTGGCAACGCCGATGGGCAAATGGGCGAACTTATAAAAATGCATGCCGAACTGGGGGATGGATTTTGGTATTTTACTGGTTACTGCCTGTTTGCTATTGCTGCCAGCAAAAGTATTAAAATAGATAAACCCTTGTCGAGCGCGTAAATTTCGGGCTACAATTTGGGCAATTAATTTTTAAGGTATGATGATGACGCGACTTTCAAGCTACTTATTGATAGCTATGATGCTGCTCACTTTTGTGGGTCAGTCAGTTGCGTCTGTTGCTATGGTATGTGATATGCCACATGGCAGCATGCAAATGGATCATCATGCTAATATGAATGCTGACAGCGACATGAGCGACATGAGCGACATGAGTGATATGGATTGTTGCCATGAAGATGCAATGGATAACAGCGATTGCGCGTGTCCGTTTAATGCCTGTACAGCTCACTCACTCCTTCCGTTAAATGATTTAGTTGTTAAATCAATTAAGCAATCCGAAAAAGTCACAGTGTTAGGCGCCAGCCAGCTTAGTTTCCACGCAAGTTCTTTATATCGTCCACCTATTACTGCTTAAGCAGGATAGGTCTGTCTAAAATTCAGTAAAACGCTGAAATACACCTCATTCTGCACCCAAAATCTATTGTTTTTTAACCATTTTTAAGATTTTTGGAGCATGTGATGACTCACAGCAAATTGATTAAGGCGCTTTCTCTAGGCGTAGTATTGATAACCACAAGTTTAGTGAAAGCAGAGCCGTTGGCACTCAATCAGGTGATTGATTATGCACTGACTCACGAACCTTGGTTGCAGGCGAATAAATACCAGCAGCAGGCGATAGAAGCGCAAAGTATTGCTGCAGGCACTTTACCAGACCCAGTATTAACTGTCGGACTAATGAATTTACCAACCGATGGCTTTGCCTTTGATCAAGAAGGTATGACGCAATTTAAAGTGGGCTTGTCACAGCAGTTTAGTCGAGGTGATAGCCTTGCCTTGCAGCAGCAGGCATTAAGGCAATCAGCTGAGCAATATCCTTGGCTTAGAGCAGATCGTCAAGCCCAGGTTAAAGCCATTGTTAGCGAAGCCTGGCTAAATGCCTATCGCGCGCAAAAAAGCATTCAATTAATCAACCAAGATAAAGCTTTATTCAATCAATTAATTGATATTACTGAGGCAAGTTACGCCAATACACTTGGTGCGACTCGCCAGCAGGATATTATTCGCGCTCAACTAGAGCTCACTCGTCTTGAAGATAAGCTAGTGATGTTAGAGCAGCAGTTTGATAGTGCCAAAAAGCGACTAGCTCAATGGCTACCGATTGACATGTTAAACGGTGCTGTAAGCGATGAAAATATAAAGGTGGCCGCATTAATGCCTTATCAAGAGCTTGCTCCATCAGGGGTGATAGAAGTGTTGATGGCTCATCCCGCAATTATTGCTATTGAGCATGCTTTGCGTGCTAAGAATACACAAGTGCAAGTGGCAGAAGAAGCGTATAAGCCTCAATTTGGAATGAACCTAGGCTATGGCTATCGTGAAAACACGCCTATGGGGGACTCGCGCGCTGACTTACTCTCAATAGGGGTTAGTGTTGATTTACCTCTCTTTACAGATAACCGTCAGGACCAACAAGTTAATGCTGCGATAGCTAGTGCAGAGACGGTAAAAACTAACAAACTTATTACCCTACAAAAACTACAAGGTCAGTATTTTAAAGAGTTAAGCCAGTTAAGCCGGCTAGCCCAGCGCAAAGCGCTGTATCAGCAAAAGCTATTACCGCAAATGGCAGAGCAAGCTGAGGCGACATTAAATGCTTACACTAACGATGCTGGTGACTTTTCAGAAGTGATGCGTGCACGCATCAGCGAACTTAATGCGAAAATTGATGCGTTAAATATCGAAGTAGATAAACAAATAACCCTCGCTCGCCTTAACTATTACGCGGCGGCAAAGGATAGCCAAATAAATGCGGCACAAAGCCAAGGAGTTACCTATGAATAACACAGTCAAATTAGTTGTCGCTTTGGCGGTAGGTGCTGCATTGGCAACGGCTGTAAACAAACTTGCTGAGCCAGATCATGCAACTATGCCTAGCGCTGAAAAAAAACCGCTATATTGGGTGGCACCTATGGATAGCAACTACCGTCGTGATGAGCCAGGTTTATCGCCGATGGGTATGGAATTGGTGCCTGTTTATGAGGAACAAAGCAGCGCTGAAGACAGCCCAGGTACTGTGAGAATCTCACCAGCCGTAGTGAATAACTTAGGGGTAAGAACAGCGCCAGTGCGTTTTAAATCATTACAAAGCACAGTTGATACGGTTGGCTATGTGCAATATGACCAAGACCAATTAGTGCATATTCATCCTCGTGTCGAAGGCTGGATCGAAACTTTATATGTAAAGGCTGCGGGTGACCAAGTTAAGCAAGGCGAGCCTCTTTATACCTTGTATTCTCCACAGTTAGTGAATGCACAGGAAGAGCTACTGCTTGCCCTCAAACGTAACAATGCAGTACTTATTCGTGCGGCTAAAGCGCGCTTAGCCTCATTAAATGTTTCTGGCGATTTTATTGCGCGATTAGAGCAAAGCCAAAAGGTTAGGCAAAACATAACCTTTTATGCCAAGCAAAGTGGCGTATTGGATGAGCTAAATATCCGCGAGGGTTTTTATGTGAAGCCGGGCACCACCATGATGAGTATCGCTCACCTAGAAGAAGTGTGGGTTGAGGCAGAAGTTTTTGAGCGTCAAGCTGGCCTTATTCATAAAGGCTTGCCAGTTACCATGAGCTTAGATTATTTACCGGGTAAACGTTGGCAAGGGAAGGTCGATTACATCTATCCAACCCTTGATGAGAAAAACCGTACTCTTCGTGTACGCCTTCGCTTTGCTAACCAAGATGGCCTACTAAAACCGAATATGTTTGCTGAAGTGAGTATTATTACTAAGCCGACTGAGCCGCAATTAGTCATCGCAAAAGAAGCGGTGATCCGCACTGGTAGCCAAGACCGTGTCGTGATTGATTTAGGCGAAGGCCGCTTTAAGTCAGTCGCTGTGACGTTAGGCCGCAGTGATAATCATGACGTCGAGATTTTATCAGGCTTACTGAAAGACGATAAGGTGGTTATTTCAGCGCAGTTCTTAATCGACTCAGAATCAAGCAAAAGCTCTGACTTTATGCGTATGCAAGAACCAGATAGTGACAGCGCAATGGTGAATGGCGTGATCAACAGCATTGACCGTGAAGCCAGAACTGCTGTAATCAGTCGTGAAGCCATCCCCAAGTGGGGCCGAGAGGCCGCAACCATGGAATTTCACTTTTCGCCGCGCATTGATATGTCTAGTTTGCAAAGCGATGATGAAGTGCATTTTACTTTTAAGTTAGTGGACGGTGAGTTTATGATTTTTGACATCATGACCATGAGCCATCCTATGCAAGGAGAAATGCAATGATAGCAGCCGTGATCCGTTGGTCAGTCGGGAATCGCTTCTTTGTATTACTGCTGTCTTTAATGTTGGCAGGTTTTGGGGTTTTTTCTTTAAAGAATACCCCAGTTGATGCCTTACCTGACTTATCTGATATACAGGTTATTGTAAAAACCTCTTACCCAGGACAAGCGCCGCAGGTAGTGCAAGACCAAGTGACGTTTCCGATCACTACGGCAATGTTGTCGGTGCCGGGGGCTGAAACGGTCAGGGGTTTTTCGTTCTTTGGTGACTCTTACGTGTACGTTATTTTTAACGAAGATACCGACCTTTATTGGGCTCGTAGTCGAGTACAAGAGTATTTGAGTCAAGTAAGTGCTCGCTTACCCGATTCAGCTAGGCCAGAACTTGGCCCAGACGCAACAGGTGTGGGTTGGATTTACCTTTATGCGCTGGTGGATAAAACTGGCAAACACGATATTAGCCAGCTACGAAGTCTGCAAGATTGGTTTTTAAAGTTTGAACTGCAAACTGTGCCAGGTGTATCAGAAGTGGCTTCTGTTGGTGGTATGGTTAAGCAGTATCAGGTTAATGTCGACCCCGACAAATTACGAGCATATGGTATTCCACTGAGTTTAATTCAAACAGCGATTAAACAAGGTAACCAAGAGCGCGGTGCCTCAGTGGTCGAAATGGCTGAAGCCGAATACATGGTATCAAGCACAGGTTATATTAAAGGTGTTGCCGATTTAGAAGCCATCCCACTTGGTACCAATGCCAATGGTACACCACTGCAATTACGCGATGTGGCCGATATTAAACTTGGGCCGCAAATGCGCCGTGGGATTGCCGAACTTAACGGCGAGGGCGAAGTGACAGGTGGTGTGGTGGTGATGCGCTTTGGAGAAAACGCTGAAGCGACCATCAAATTAGTAAAGGAAAAGCTAGAGTCGCTCAAAAAAGGCCTGCCAGAGGGCGTTGAAATCATCCCTGTGTACGACCGTTCAAACCTTATTACACAGGCACTTGATAACTTAAGTTCAAAACTAATTGAAGAATTAATTGTCGTGGCCTTAGTGTGTGTGGTGTTTTTATTCCATATACGTTCATCGATAGTTGCCATTATCACGCTGCCAATGGGGATTTTAACGGCTTTTGTGGTTATGTATTGGCAAGGTATAAATGCCAACATCATGTCGCTTGGCGGGATAGCGATTGCGATTGGTGCAATGACAGATGGCGCTATCGTGATGATAGAAAATATGCATAAACATATGGAGAAAACTCCACTGACCGACGAAAACCGCTGGCAAGTAGTGATGGACTCAGCCGCAGAAGTGGGGCCCGCGTTATTCTTTAGTTTATTAATTATCACAGTCAGTTTTATGCCAGTGTTTATTTTAGAAGCACAAGAAGGGCGTATGTTCTCGCCGCTGGCTTACACAAAAACCTATGCAATGGCGGCCTCGGCTGGTCTAGCGATTACACTGGTGCCGGTATTAATGGGCTACTTTATTCGCGGTAAGGTTATTTCGGAGCAGAAAAACCCTGTAAACCGCTTATTGGTGGCAGCGTATAAACCCTTGTTAAATGCGGTGTTAAAAGCGCCGAAAACAACACTGGTACTGGCTTTAGTTTTGGCAGTTATCGGCTTTTACCCGGTTAATAAAATTGGTAGTGAGTTTATTCCTCCTCTTGATGAGGGGGACTTGATGTATATGCCAACTACTTATCCTGGTATTTCAATTGGTAAGGCCCGTGAAATTTTACAACAGACCGACAAATTAATTGCCAGTGTGCCAGAGGTTGAGTCGGTATTTGGTAAAGTTGGTCGTGCAGATACTGCGACAGATCCAGCGCCGCTAACCATGATCGAAACCTTTATTCAGTTAAAGCCAAAGTCACAGTGGCGCGAGGGTATGACAACCGAGAAACTTAAAAAAGAGCTCGATAATCTGGTTAAGTTCCCAGGGCTCACCAATGCGTGGGTTATGCCAATCAAAACGCGAATCGACATGCTTGCCACTGGTATTAAAACGCCTGTGGGGATCAAAGTTGCAGGGCCAAAGCTGAGTGAAATTCAAAAAATCGGTGAGCAAATTGAAGTCATCTTAAAAGATTTACCGGGCACAGCTTCGGTTTACTCAGAGCGCGTTGCCGGTGGTCGCTACATCAAAGTCGATATCAACCGTGAAAAAGCAGCACGGTACGGTTTGAACATTGCTGATGTGCAACAGGTCGTTGCCACCGCTATCGGTGGTATGAATGTGACCGAAACGGTTGAAGGGCAAGAGCGTTACCCTGTTAACTTGCGTTACCCGCAAGATTATCGTGACTCGCCAGAAGAGCTTAAGTTGTTACCCATTGTGACGCCAAATGGACAACGTATTGCATTGGCTGACGTTGCTCATGTTTTTATTGAAGATGGTCCGCCGGGTATTAAAAGTGAAAATGCACGTATCAATGGCTGGAGCTTAATTGATATTGAAGGCAGTGATATCGGCAGTTATGTTGAGCATGCGCAACAAGCACTGCATGAGCAACTCGAGCTACCTGCTGGTTACTCAATTACATGGGCGGGGCAATATGAATATATGGAGCGCGCAAAAGCCAAACTCAGTTACGTATTGCCACTAACTTTGGCAATTATTGTGGTGCTGTTATATCTCAATTTTAGAAGTTTTATTGAGGTGGCAATGATCATGCTGACCTTACCACTTGCGATGATAGGCGGTATTTGGTTGATGTACCTTGAAGGCTTTAATTTCTCGGTCGCTGTTGGGGTTGGCTTTATTGCCCTAGCAGGGGTTGCCGTAGAAATCGGCGTGATCATGCTGGTTTATCTCAATCAAGCGTATCAAGATGCCAAAGCGCAATCAGCACAGTTTACGGTTACAGAGCTGCGCCAAGCAATTATCAATGGTGCAGGCCTTCGGGTTAGGCCTGTGATGATGACAGTTGCCACTATTATCATAGGTTTATTACCTGTGCTGTATGGTACTGGAACGGGAAGCGAGGTGATGAGCCGAATTGCAGCGCCGATGGTTGGCGGGATGCTCAGTGCCATTGTTTTAACGCTACTCGTGTTACCTGCACTTTATTTTATATGGCGTAAACGCCACCTATAAATTTTACAGTCAGTGTGTAACTTGTACGCTTTTACTTGCTTCAAGTTACACTTTTTATTTTTAAGGCGCTGATAATTAATGTTTTTTCTAATGGTGTGATTTATGCAAAGTCATATTAAATTGATTTTGATAAGGAATACACATGCAAGTTAAAACAATACAACAAGTTTATGATTGGACCGTGTTATTTCATACTCAAATGGCAGCCAATTTCCACAGCGTTAAAGATTTACTGGACGAGCATAATCAAATGCTGGTGGATTATTATCTGCAATATGAGAAGAAACTAGCAGAAGATCTCGTTGGCTTTAAAGCAATTACTGAGATAAACACGCTAGATACGTATTGCTATGAGTATTTTGCTGAAAACCCTGAGCTAATTACCTTCAACGATATCAGCACAGATCAGCAAATTGATGAAAAGGCGATTCAGGTTTACTTAACCACGCAACACCAAAAAGTAATCGACTTATACGAGTACTTGGTATCGCGCGCTGATACAGAGCAAAGCAAAGAAAAGCTTGAGCGATTGCTAGAGCTTGAGCATCAAGGCCTTAAGCAAATGATGCAAAGCTCAAACCGCCATATGGATATGTAGTATACCCAAACCACCTCAAGATGCAGAATTCAGCGTTTCACAGGTGCTTAATATCAAGGCGTTACTTTGCAAGAATGGCAGTCCCTTTTAAGAAGTAACAACGATGAGAGTAAGTACCTGTGAAGCGCCCAACGGGTTGGTTTAAAAGCGATTTATACTGCGTTATTGATCTTAACAATAGAACCACTATTACTTGCAATCAATGCCTTGCCTAAATCGCTTTTAATTCCAACTGAAACTTACATCTTGAGGTGGTTTGGGTATATATTAATCAGCTTAATGAAAATCGAGTAAGAAGCCGACCTTCTTAAGGTATTTTTGCTCTTGCTGTAAGTCAGCTAAAAGCAAGGTATGTTCTTTGAGCCACTTATTGTGAAACTTTAGGAACATACTATTTTGCTTAGCTGTTATCTCAAGCTTAAAACCTTGATCGGTAATACGCTTTTGATTCAACAGTACCGCTAAGCGCAAAATCACAATAAGTTGTAATATTTCATAATGCTGCATTGTATGCAGTGCCGGAAACTCTTCTAAACGGATCTTTTTCCGATAAAAGCGGATCATGCAACTGAGCAAGGTTTGCTGTTGCTGCGTAAACCCTGGTAATTGGCTATTCGCAACGATATACGCACTATGCTTATGTATTCCTGATGAATTTACCCCTAAGCCAATTTCATGCAGCTGCGCGGCCCAATCCAGTAAGTTGATATAGTCCGGATCAGTAAATTGCCATGCACCTTTTACTTGTTCAAACAGCCATTTTGCAGTTTTAGATACGCGGTTAGCATGCTCTTTATCTATGGCGTTACGTTCAGACAGGTTCTCTATGGTATTAGTGCGAATATCTTTATGGGCGAGCTTTTGCTGCATTTCATGAAGTAAACCTTCACGAAGAGAAAAGTCGCTGTATTGCATTGCTTCTATTTTAAATAGCTTAAATACTGCAATCAATATCGCTAAACCACCACAAATACTGACTTGTCGCTCAGCTGTGAGACCTTCAATTTGTAGCGCCTGAATTTGTTTAGCAGCAATAAACTGGGTTTTTAATTCTAGTAATCTCTCAAGCGTGATTAACTGTTGCTCGGCATCATTGGCGTTAATCATGGCAAGGATTGATTTAATTGTGCCAGATGTCCCTACTACAGATTGCCAGCCAGCCGATAAGTAGTTGGCAAAGATCACTTCGAGTTCTTGTTCTGCGCGAACCTCTGCTTTATCAAAGCGCTTAGCTGTAATTTGCCCATCAGCGAAAAACTGCTTGGTATAGCTGACACATCCCATGTTTCGGCTAGCTAGTAGCTTGTGTTTAAAATGTTTGCCAATTATGAGCTCAGTACTGCCACCACCAATATCAATAACTAAGCGATTTTCATCATGATGAATGTAATGGGCGACACCTTGATAAATTAAGCGCGCCTCTTCTTGCCCTGAGATCACTTCAATCGGGTAATTAAATACCCTACTTGCTTGGGTTAAGAACGAATGAATGTTTTTAGCGCGGCGTAATGTGTACGTCGCGGCAACTTTGACATTCTCGATGGGAAAGTCCTGTAAGGTGGTCGCAAATTGTTTAAGGATGGCTAGAGCACGTTCAATAGCTTCTTGGCTTAAGTGATTTTTATCATCCAAACCGTCAGCTAAGTAAACGCGCTGCTTTTCTTTGTGTAAGATCTGCAAAGAGCCATCGACCTCTCTTGCCACCACTAAATGAAAACTGTTTGAGCCTAAATCAACGGCAGCTATTGAGGGATAATCATTCATTATTATAGTTACTTTCCCATTTTTTAAGGTGGTCATAAATGGCAATTTGTGAGCGAATTTTCTTACGATTACCACGGCGCACATAGCTATTTTTTTGCTCACTATCGATTATGCGTGCTTTTGTTCTATCTTTAAACTGTAGTTCAAGAATATCAATGATAAGCTGTTTTAATTTTTTATCATAAATTGGAGTGGTCACTTCAACACGATGATCTAGGTTACGGGTCATCCAGTCAGCTGATGAAATATATACTTTTTCATCACCATTATTATGAAACACCATAACCCGCGGATGCTCTAAAAAGCGGTCAACGATACTAATGATACGAATGTTATCATTTGCGACAGAGGGTACTAACGAACACATACCACGCACTATAATACGAATTTTTACGCCACGTCTTGCGGCAAAATAAAGGTGATCAACCAGCTCTTTATCGACAAGGTTGTTTATTTTTAAAGTAATTCGCCCAGCCTTACCGTGCTCTACATTGCTAATTTCTGCATCTATCAGTGAGATGATAGTTTGCCTTGCATTGACTGGCGAGATCATCAAATGATCAAACTGAAATGGCTTATAACTACTTTCAATGAATTTAAAAACGCTATCGCATTCTTCGCTAATACTTTCATGCTTAGTGAATAAGCTAAAGTCAGTGTATATTTTGGCTGTTTTTTCGTGAAAGTTACCTGTGCCAATGTGTGCGTACTTCACTATGTTGTTTTTTTCTTTACGGTGAATGACACATAACTTGCTGTGTACTTTAAGTGCTGGGATACCAAAGATCACTTTAACACCAGCATTACTGAGTGTTTTTGCCCATTCGATATTATTTTGTTCATCAAAGCGCGCTTTAAGCTCGACCATGACAGTTACATGTTTGCCATTTTTGGCGGCATTAATGAGCGTAGAAACTAGACGAGACTGACTGGCTACACGGTAAATATTGACCTTAATTTGTGTCACATCCGGATCAAAGGCTGCTTGGCGTACAAACTCAAGTAAATGGTTAAAAGTGTGATATGGGTAATACAGCAAAATATCTTGCTCTGAGATGGCATCAAACACACTCGAGTGATTATTAAAGGCCGTGCTTTGTAACGCTGGTAGTGGTTTGTTTTCTAAGTACTGGCGGCCAACATTCGGAAACGCAATAAAATCGCGGAAGTTACGGTAACGACCACCGGGGATCAGCGCATCATGTTGACTAATATTAAGGCGTTTTTTCATCACTTTAAGCATTTCAGCTGGCATACTTTCGTCATAAACAAGACGCACAGGTTCAGCATAAATACGTTGCTTTAGTCCTTTCGACATTTTATCGAGCAAGCCTTCTTCAAGCTCGTCATCTAAATTGTACTCGGCATCACGAGTTAGTTTAATGGCATAACATTGAATATTATCAAAGCTAAAGAAGCTGCTAAACACATCGCGAATAAAGTAGGCGATGATGTCATCAAGCATCACAATAGTTTTATGACGGCGTGTTTTCTCTGGTGGCAAAATAACAAAGCGAGATACGCGGTCAGTTGGCACCTCCATCATGGCATAATGACTTTTTTGATTGGTCATTTCGACAAACAAATAGGTCATGGTGTCGTTTATTTGATCTGAATAGTCTTTCTTTTCAGTGAGTAAAATTGGCAGTATATGTTGTAGCACATTGTCGTGGAAAAACTTTTTCAGCCAGGTTAAATGAAATTCAGATAGTTTCTCTGGTAGCTCTACGTGAATATTGTGCTCGTTTAAATCATTCAAAATATCTTTATGAATTTGATTAAACTTTTTACCAAGCAGTAGCACTTTACTTTGGATCTGATGAAGTAGTATTTCGTCTTCTTCAAAGTTCGCATCAGGAATTTTATTAAGTAAAATTCGACGCTTTACATCGGCTACACGTACTCTGAAAAACTCATCCATGTTGTTTGAGTAAATACCTAAAAAGCGCATGCGCTCAATAATCGGGTTCGATTTATCTTTGGCTTCTTGCAGCACGCGTTCATTAAAAGACAGCCAACTAAGCTCTTTAGCAAAGTAGTTTACAGCTTGAGAAGAAGAATGTGATGCGTTCATCTGGTTTTCCAACGTTTATAACTAGTTAGAATATAGAGGATGCAGATGACGGTTGTATTAAAATACTCAAGCTGCCTCTAGATACCGTTTCAGTTGGAATTAAAAGCGATTTAGGCAAGGCATTGAATGCAAAGAATGGTTGCTCCCTTGTTAAATTCAATAACGCAGAATAAATCGCTTTTAAACCAACCCATAGGGTGATTCTCTGGGGCTTACTCTCTGCGTTGTTACTTTTTAAAAGGGAATGCCATTCCTGCAAAGTAACGCCTTGATATTAAACCCCAGAGAAACGCTGAATTCTGTATCTAGAGGTAGTTTGAGTATTAAACATGTCGGTTTTGTGACATGTATGTCATTAATTTTAAAGCTTAGTTTAAGCTCGGATGTCCCTATAAACTTGTTTGTTATGCGTCCTCAATATCAACAATTAGGTCTGTGGTAATAGACTCAAGTGCAGTGATTACTTCGTCTTTGTTCATGCCTATTGGTAAAGCAACGGTGGCAACAGCACTAAAAATAGGTACCCCCCAGTTAGGTGCACTTTGTTGTTTTGAATTTAGATGAGTGATATTCGCACCTTTATGGCGAATAACGCTGGCTAACTCTTGCACAATGCCTGGTCTGTCATTTCCTGTGATAACAAAATTAATCTGTTCAGACTTTTCTTCAGGTAGTATTTCGGCACCGCGTTCAATTCTAATTTCTAAATACGGCAGGCTATGTAGTGCATCTTGCAGCTCTTGCAGATGTTCTTCGGGGACTGCGGCTTCAATAATTCCTGCAAAGTGGCCTGCAAGATGGCTCAAGTTACTGCTTAACCAATTACCATGGTGGTTTAAAATCGTAGCTGAGAGGTCTTCAACCAGGCCGGGTTTATCTGGTCCTAAAATAGTAATTACTAACTGCTTCATACTTATATCTCTATAAAAATGCCTCTGAAAAATGCGAAAAAAGGAAGGAGGCGTTGGTTTAAAAATGATTCTTATTGTCGAAAAAATAAGTCCTATTGAGTATTGATGTAGTTTTAT
>NZ_JAKEVN010000007.1:0-75306 GCF_022398505.1 Pseudoalteromonas sp. Isolate3
CAATTAACACATTACATCTTCGTTCTAATTCCTGTTTCTTTTTCAAATCCATTTTATTCACTTTAAAAAACCTATTATTTACATATGATTATCTCTTGTAAAATAAGTATACGTCAACATTTTAAAGAAATAGGCTCAGGTCTTGCTTTTTGACTTTACTCTAACTTTTTCGCGCGAAATAAATTTCACGCCTACGGCATCGGGTTTAGCTTTGGTTGTGTGCAAGCACAATCTGACTTAAAACTTATAGCTTAAAGCTCCTTTACTCTTTCCCCTAGCAACTCGCTAACTAGTATTTTTAATCTAACTTCTAACGACTGATATCTAATAACTCTTTTTTCGGCGTTAAAACGCCTCCTACAACTCGAAACTCGTTCCTCGTAACTTTCCCCTAGCAACTCGCTAACTAGTATTTTTAATCTAACTTCTAACAACTGATATCTAATACCTCCATTTTTGTTCGGCGTTAAAACGCCTCCTACAACTCGAAACTCGTTCTTCGCAACTTTCCCCTAGCAACTCGCTAACTTATTTCTTAATCTGATAGCTGACGGCTGAAAGCTGATAGCTTTTCTCCAACAAAAAAGCCGCTACATTGCTGCAACGGCTTTTTGGCATTTGAATTTAATCAAACCTTAGTCACGGTATGTCTCAACCGCTGGGCATGAACAAACTAGGTTACGGTCGCCGTATACGTCATCGATACGGGTTACTGTAGGCCAGAATTTGTCTTTTGCTACGCTTGGTACAGGGAATGCTGCGTAGAAACGGTCGTATGCACGGTCCCACTCATTGCCTAGTACGTCTGCTTGTGTGTGCGGTGCAAACACTAGCGGGTTGTTTTCAATTGACCATTCGCCAGATGCGATACGGTCGATCTCTGACTTGATTGACACCATTGCTTCGATGAAACGGTCGATCTCAACTTTAGACTCAGACTCAGTTGGCTCAATCATTAGTGTGCCCGCTACTGGGAATGACATAGTTGGTGAATGGAAACCGTAGTCTTGTAGACGTTTAGCTACGTCCATTTCTGTAACGCCTGTTTGCTCTTTGATTGGGCGTAGGTCAACAATACACTCGTGCGCAACGCGGTTGTTACGGCCACGGTATAAAATTGGGTAGTGCTCGCTTAGCTTCTCAGATAAGTAGTTAGCGTTCACGATAGCCATTTCTGTTGCTTGTTTTAAGCCTTCAGAGCCCATCATGGCAATGTATGCCCACGAGATTGGTAAAATAGCTGCTGAGCCGTAAGGGGCAGCAGAAACCGCGCCGTTACCGATGTTTGTGCCAGCAACATTAATTACGCTGTGGTTAGGCATAAATGGCGCTAGGTGAGATTTAACACCGATAGGGCCAACACCTGGACCACCACCACCGTGTGGAATACAGAATGTTTTGTGTAGGTTAAGGTGCGATACGTCAGAACCGATTGAACCTGGGCTTGTAACACCAACTTGCGCGTTCATGTTTGCGCCGTCCATGTACACTTGACCGCCGTGCTGGTGCACGATGTCACAGATTTCACGAATTGTTTCTTCGTAAACACCGTGTGTAGATGGGTAAGTGATCATGATACAAGATAGGTTTTCAGATACCTCTTCGGCTTTCGCTTTAAGGTCTGCCATATCAACGTTACCGTTTTTATCACAGTCAACAACCACGATTTTCATGCTTGCCATTTGTGCAGACGCTGGGTTTGTACCGTGCGCTGAACTTGGGATCAAACATACGTTACGGTGACCTTCACCGCGTGACTCGTGGTATTTACGAATTGCGATTAAGCCTGCATATTCACCTTGTGCACCTGAGTTAGGTTGTAGTGAAACTGCATCGTAACCTGTGATGTTTACTAACCAATCATGTAGCTCAGTCATCATGATTTGGTAACCCGCTGCCTGATCAAGTGGGCAGAATGGGTGTAAATTTGCAAACTCAGGCCAAGTGATTGGGATCATCTCAGCTGTCGCATTAAGTTTCATGGTACATGAACCTAATGAGATCATTGAGTGGTTAAGCGCTAAATCTTTGTTCTCTAGGCGCTTGATGTAACGCAACATTTCAGTCTCGCTGTGGTACGAGTTGAAGTTAGGGTGCGTTAAAATTTCGTCATCGCGTACTAGGCTTGCAGGAATAGAGTTGCTGCCGTTTACTTCGATTTCGTTCGCCAGTGCGTCAACGCTTAGGCCGTGACCTTCACCTAAGATGATGTCGAATAGCTCAGCTACGTCTGCACGGGTTGTTGTTTCTGATACAGAAATTGAGTATTCACCTGCACGGTTAGACGCAAAGTTAACGCCGTTTGCTACTGCTCGTGCAACGATTTCGTCTTTGTTATCTGCAACAACAGTCAGTGTATCGAACCATGTGTCGTGCTTAAGGTTTACGCCTTTCGCTTTTAAGCCTGCAGCTAAGATGTCTGCAAAACGGTGAATACGCTCAGCAATCGTTTTCAGGCCTTGTGGACCGTGGTAAACCGCGTAGAACGCTGCCATGTTCGCTAGTAATACTTGCGCTGTACAGATGTTCGAGTTAGCTTTTTCACGACGAATGTGTTGTTCACGTGTTTGCATTGCCATACGTAGTGCGTCGTTACCTAAACGGTCTTTAGAAACACCGATAATACGACCTGGTAGTGAACGCTTGTACTTGTCGCGTGTTGCGAAGAATGCAGCGTGTGGACCACCGTAACCCATAGGTACACCAAAACGCTGTGCTGAACCAAGTACTACGTCTGCACCTAGTTTACCTGGTGCTTTAAGCATTAATAAGCTCATGATGTCTGCAGCAACACAGGCAATCGCTTTTTTGTCTTGTACTTGTGCAATTAGGTCTGTTACGTCAGTGATTTCACCGGTTGTTGATGGGTATTGGAATAATGCACCAAAAATCTCATGGTTAGCCGCTTCGCTTGCAGGGCCAACTACTACTTCAAAACCAAACTGGTCTGCACGTGTAGCAACAACGTCGATAGTTTGTGTGTGTACGTCATCAGCAATGAAGAAGATGTTTGCTTTTTTAGCTTTAGCAACGCGCTTTGCAAGGCCCATTGCTTCTGCAGCAGCCGTTGACTCGTCAAGTAATGACGCGCTTGCTAAATCAAGACCAGTTAGGTCTAGGGTCATAGTCTGAAAGTTTAATAATGATTCTAAACGACCTTGTGCAATCTCTGGTTGGTATGGTGTATACGCAGTGTACCAGCCTGGGTTCTCAAGTACGTTACGTAAAATTACGTGTGGTACGTGAGTTGGGTGGTAGCCTTGACCGATGTATGATTTGAACACTTTATTTTTGCTTGCTACTGATTTTAAGTAGCTTAGTGTTTCAACTTCAGTGCGGCTTTCGCCAATTGATAAACCTTGCTCTAAGCGAATGCTTGCAGGTACCGTTTGACCGATCAGCTCTTCAACACTCGATACTCCAAGAGCGCTCAGCATGTCGCTTACTTGCGCTGGGCTTGGCCCAATGTGACGGCGAATAAAATCTTGCTTTTGCTCTAATTGTTCAAGAGATTTGGCGTTTGACATTTGTCCAGATTCCTATGATCCAAAAAAAAGTGGTTACTGCCAATGGGTAACTGGCAATAACTTAAAAACAGGTTGATTCAGTAACTTACAGCGTATGGAAAAGTAAGCTATAAAATCATAAAAGCCCCAGTGAAACCCAAGCTACGCATTTAATTAGCTGGGGATCTAGACGGGGCTTTTAGTCGGCGTGACTAATTAATTAGTCTTCGTCGATTGTGTTAGCGTAGCCTTCAGCGTCTAACAGGTTATCAAGCTCTGATGTGTCAGATGCTTTGATACGGAATAACCAACCGTCAGTGTACGGGTCGTTATTTACTGTTTCAGGCGAATCTTCAAGCTCTTCGTTGATTGCAACGATTTCACCGCCAATTGGTGCGTAGATGTCTGATGCTGCTTTTACAGACTCAGCTACTGCGCAGTCTTCACCCGCGTCAACTTCATCACCAACTTCTGGTAATTCAACGAATACCATGTCGCCAAGAAGTTCTTGTGCGTGCTCAGTGATACCTACAGTAAACGTACCGTCACCTTCGTCGCGAACCCACTCGTGTGAAGTAGCATATTTTAATTCGCTTGGGATATTGCTCATCTTTTTGTTCCTTTGGTTTATATTGGGTGATAACACCAAATTTTTTATAGTTTAGATAACTGATTTGCCGTTACGTACAAAGCAAGGTTTAACAACCTTAACGTTAACCAGTTTTTTACGCATCTCTACTTGGGCTGTTTCGCCAGTTGAACGCGGAACGCGTGCTAGCGCAACACTGTGACCAAGGGTTGGTGAGAATGTACCAGAGGTAATCACCCCTTCACCACCTTCAACGATGACTTTTAAACCGCTACGCAATACGCCTTTTTCTTCAAGCACTAAACCAACTAGTTTGTCTGTGCTCTTGTCAGCGCGTTGCTGTTCTAATACTTCACGACCAATAAACTTACGATCTTCTGGCTCCCATGCGATTGTCCACGCCATGTTTGCAGCAAGTGGAGAAACGCTTTCGTCCATATCTAGACCGTAAAGGTTCATACCTGCTTCAAGACGTAATGTATCACGAGCACCTAGACCTGCTGGCGCTACGCCTGCGTCTAGAAGTTGTTGCCATAAATCAGCAGCTTGATCGTTAGGCACTACGATTTCATAACCATCTTCGCCAGTATAGCCTGTTGTCGCAATAAATAAATCACCTGCTTGCACACCAAAGAAAGGCTTCATACCTTCAACAGCAGCTTGTTGCTCTGTAGTAAGTACTGTTGCTGTTTTGGCACGTGCATTTGGGCCTTGAACAGCAATCATTGCAAACTCAGGACGCTCAGTTACCGTTACGGCGAAATCAGCTGAAACTTTAGCTAAATGCGCTAAATCTTTTTCACGAGTTGCTGAGTTAACAACTAAACGGTAGTTCGTTTCTGAGAAGAAGTAGATGATAAGGTCGTCGATTACGCCGCCTTCTTCGTTAAGCATACCTGTGTAAAGTGCTTTACCCGGTACTGTTAACTTAGCAACGTCGTTTGCAACTAGCTTACGTAAGAACGCTTGTGCTTGCTCGCCTTGAATATCGACAATTGTCATGTGAGATACGTCAAACATACCTGCATCTGTGCGAACCGCATTATGCTCTTCGATTTGTGAGCCGTAGTTGATTGGCATTTCCCAGCCGTGGAAATCAACCATTTTTGCGCCAGCTTCTAGGTGCTTAGCATGTAAAACTGTTTTAGAAGTCATAATATTCCTTCACTTTTAAATTAACCCACTAGTGTGGGGCGTGGCCTCAATTTAATGAGGGGGAATAACATGGGCGGCGATTATACATTAGTTGCACAGTTGTCACACCCAAATTGCGATTTTGTAACTAAAAAACAGCTAAACCCCCAAGTGCGTAGCTGTTTTAAATATTTTATGTTTTAAGCAACGTTGGCTAAGGCTAAATCAAAACCGAGCTGCTGTAAGTGCGTTTGCCATTTATCAAGCTCTGCTTGGCGCGCCACCAGCTGAAATTGCTGTGTTGCTTGGTTATCTATCGCAGTAATAAATACCTCACCGCTTTGTGCACCATAACAACTGCGCATGTCTGATAAACGCAGCCCCGGTGTTAGCTTAAAGCTGTCGACCAAGGCATCAAACGCCTGCTCACCACTTAGGGTTAGCGCGCTTAAATCGTCACGCATTACATAATCAATGTCGTAACGTAGTTGTTGCTCATTAATAAGCGACTGTAATTGCACGCTAGCATCTTTACCTAGCACAAAACGAAATGCAGTTTCGTTAAAGTAGTACAGGGCATAAGCGTAGCTGCTTGTTAGGTCATCGTCTAATGAACTACGTAAGCCTAAACCGCTAGCAGTTAGCTTATTAATATCAAGACCTAAAATAGCCGTTAAAAATGGGATTGCTTCAGTGCCACTAAAATCCATAATGGCAATATCGCTATTAGCTCGTAGCACATTATCTGCTGGAGTCTCAGCTTGGCTGTGGCGAGCAAACATTATTGGCGTAAAAGTCATATGTGACACCTATCAATCGTTAATGCTTGAAGTATATTGCGCCGTGCTGGCAACAACAAATTGTAATTATTTATCAATTGATAAATAATGCTTATATATATAGCCCTATAAATAGAATTTTTTAATGAAGAACATTTCTACCGATAGCTTACGTACTTTAGTAACCGTTGTTGAAGTTGGCGGGTTTGCCAAAGCTGGTGAATTATTGGGGCTATCGCAACCTGCTGTGAGCTTACAAATTAAGCGCCTAGAAGACATGCTTGGCCATAAGCTATTTAAAAAACAAGGTCAGCGCCAAGTACTTAATCAATATGGCGAATTGCTTATGCCATTAGCTAAACAAATGCTGCAACAAAACGATGCTATTTTGCAGCAGTTCACCAGCGAAAATGTCACAGGTAAAGTGCGCTTGGGGATCCCAAGTGAATTTGCCGCACGTATTCTACCTTCAATCATTGGTGACTTCGTTGCCCTCTACCCGGATGTATCACTAGAAGTTCGCTCTCGCTTGAGTAAACATTTGTTGTCGGTCTCGCGCCAAGATCAATTCGATTTAGTACTGGCATTAAACGAAGAGCTAGAGTCAGCCAAGTTCCCTATTTTTATGCAAGACCAATTAGTATGGGTAGGCGATTTAAACCTTGCACAAAACGATGTGGTAACGCTAGTCACCGCTCCTGAGGGATGTATTTATCGCCGCAGAGCAATAGAAGCACTACAAAGTGCCGGTATAAAATACCGTATTGCCTACAGTAATGCTGACTTAACCGGCCTGACTGCCGCGTTAAAAGAAGGCTTAGGCATTACTGTGCTCGCAAAAAGCACCGTACCTAATGAGCTGAATTACCAATTACAAACCAAAGACCTACCTGAACTTGGGCAAATAGGTATTAGTTTAATTAAACGCACTGAAGACCCAGGAACCGCCGTCGATAAACTTGCTGAGTTCATCGCCCTGCGTTTGACATAGGTGTGAGTAAGTTAGCAAGTTAGCAAGTTAGCAAGTTAGCAAGTTAGCAAGTTAGCAAGTTAGCAAAATTGTAGCAGCGATTTCATATCGCATAATAAAATGAATATTCACAAAGAGGACAAGAGACGCTGAGCTTTAGAAGAAAACAAAACTCTCTTTTGGCGTGTCTCATTCACTTCTCATTGTCTTCTCTTTGTGCAAAAAATATTGAACCACAGAGTACACCGAGGCGCTTCGCGCTTCATAGAGAAAGTAAAAATCACAAAGAGGGCAAGAGACGCTACGCTTTAGAGGAAAACAAAACTCTCTTTTGGCGTGTCTCATTCTCTTCTCTTTGTGCAAAAAAATATTGTAGATCGTCATTTATGGCGACACATAATCACTAACATTGACGGGCTAAAGCCCGACCTACGAATTACCCGTTGTTTAAGAAATATCGCGCGAAATAAACTTCACGCCTACAGGCGAGCATTTCAATTTAACTATGTGCAGGCACAATCTAGCTTAAAGCTTCTTTGCTCTTTCCCCTTTCTAACTCGCTAACTTGTTAAGTTTTACTTAACACATCACCGAACCGGAATGGTATTACAATACTACTGTAATTTATTTAAACAAGTAAATACAACAACTTACAGATAACAGCACTTTTATTACAAATAGGATTGATTCGCATTATATTACATGTTTTAATTGCGCCCGTTAAAAAAATCTAAATACACAGGACACACAATGACACCTAAGTTTATTGTTTCTACGCTTTCGACTGCGGTCGCTTTATCTTTAAGCGCGAATGCTTTTGCAAAAGATGTAACTAAAGAAGAGAAAAACTTTGAGCAGATCACTGTAATTGGCTCTGCATCAGCAATTAACGATATTCCAGGTTCTGCTACATTCATAGACGAGCAAGAACTAGAAAAGTTTGAATACACTGATATCTCTCGTGTTTTAAGTGCTGTACCTGGTGTATATGTACAAGAAGAAGACGGCTATGGTCTTCGTCCTAATATCGGTATGCGTGGTACAGGCACAGGCCGTAACGACAAAATCTCTGTAATGGAAGATGGTGTACTTGTAGCACCTGCACCTTACTCTGCTCCTTCTGCTTACTACTTCCCTACTATGGGTCGTATGGAGTCTATCGAAGTACTAAAAGGTGCTGCTTCTGTTAAGTATGGTCCGCGTACAACCGGTGGTGTTTTAAACTTAGTTTCGCGTAGCTTACCAACAGAAGGCTCTAAAGGTTTACTTAACGCTGAACTTGGTAGCGATGGTTTCTACAAAGGTCATGCTTACTTCGGTAAAAAGAAAAACAACGCTGCTGGCCTTGTAGAAGTATTTACTTACGGCGCAGATGGCTTTAAAGACTTACCAGTTGGCAGCGACAACACAGGCTTTGAAAAGAACGATTTCTTATTAAAGTTTGGTTTTGACTTTGGTGACAACGAAGCACACAGCCTAGAAATGAAATTAAAGTACTCAGACGAGCGTTCTGACGAAACTTACATGGGTTTAACTGACGCTGATTACCAAGCAACCCCTTATCGTCGTTATGCTGCATCGCAAAACGACGAAATGAACACACAACACAATGCATACCAAATTAACTATGCATACCGTTTTGGTAAAGGTTACGAGCTACTTGCTACAGCTTACTTAAACGACTTCCACCGTAACTGGTATAAAGCAAGTAAAGTAAGCACAAGTTACCTTGAGCAATACAGTGAATTTGAAGCAAACCCAACGAGCGAAGGTATTGAGGGTGTTGGCGTAAAAGCAAATAACCGTGATTACCAAGCAAAAGGCTTACAAACTGAATTCCATATTCCTGCAGGTAACCACTACTTTACTGTTGGAGCACGTTACCATGAAGATGAAATGGATCGTTTCCAGTGGGAAGACAAATACACGCTTAACCAAGACTTATCAATGACGCTAACAGAAAAAGGCGTTCCAGGTTCAAACAGTAACCGTTTAGATAGCGCCGAAGCGACTACCCTTTTCATTCAAGATGAGTGGTCACTTGATGCATTAGTAATTAGCGCTGGTCTTCGCTACGAAGACATCACAATCAAACGTGTTGAATGGGCAAAGTCTGATCCAAACCGTGAAAATGGTTTAACAAAAGACATCAGCAACGACACTGAGATCTTAGTGCCATCTCTAGGTGCAACATACACAGTAAGCGACAACCTAACGCTGCTTGCTGGTATTCAAAAAGGTTACGCACCAGCAGCCCCTGGTAATGCAAACCAAGAAGAAGAAGAGAGTGTCAACATTGAGCTAGGTGGTCGTTACGATTACGCTGGCATTCAAGGTGAAGTAATTTACTTTAACTCTGACTACACAAACATGCACGGTAACTGTACTGCGTCTGTTGGTTGTAGCGATGACAACATTGGCGATCAATACAACTACGGTGAAGTATCGGTGTCTGGTTTTGAGCTAAGCGCAGGTAAAGTGTTTGCTACAAACGCAGCTTCATTCCCAGTTCGCTTAACATACACTTACACTGATTCTGAGTTCGATAATGCATTTGAATCAGATCTTTGGGGTAGCGTAGAAAAAGGCGATGCAATGCCATACGTACCTGAAAACCAATTAGCGTTTTCTGTAGGTGCTGAATTCTCAAGCTTTGTATTCGATACACAAATGCGTTACGTGTCTGATGCACACGCAGACTTAACAGACTCAGGTCGCAATGCAATCGACAGCCGCGTTGTGTGGGATTTAGCTGCTAAATACCTAATCGACGACAAACAAAAAGTGTACTTAACAATAGACAACCTGTTTGACAAAACCTACGTTGCAAACCGTGCAAACGGTGGTATTCAACCTGGCAAACCACGTAGCCTACAACTGGGTTACAGCTACTCGTTTTAATAAAACGTTTTAGCGAAATTTAAAAAGCCGTGTGATGAAAATCCCACGGCTTTTTTGCGGGTGAGAGTTAGTGAGTTGCGAGTTGCGAGTTGCGAGTTGCGAGTTGCGAGTTGCGAGTTTTCAAAATTGTAGCAGCGATTTTATATCGCGTAGTAAATGAAATATGTAGTCGTTCTGCTTACATGACACGTTTTAAATAGATCATCGCGCGAAATAAATTTCACGCCTACGGTGCTAGGTGCTAGGTGCTAGGTGCTAGGTGCTAGGTGCTAACAGCATAGCGTTGGTTTTAGGTTGAGAGTACCTACCCCTTCAATTTTTCAGCGTTATAACGCCTCCTACAACTCGCATCTCGGCCCTCGAAGATCGTACCTCTCCCCTTTACTCTTTCTAACTCGCTAACTTTTTCTATCTGATAGCTGACGGCTGAAAGCTGATAGCTCTTATGCTCAGCGCGCGAAATAAATTTCACGCCTACGGCGTGAGCATTTCACTTTAACTATGCGCAGGCACAATCTAATCTGACTTCTGACGACTGATATCTAATATCTCCTTTTTTCGGCGTTAAAACGCCTCCTACAACTCATATCTCGGTAACTTTTTCATCTGATAGCTTTAGTTTACGATCAAAAAAGCCGCGGTGATGGGCGTACCGCGGCTTTGCATAACTTTATAATTAGTTTGCTAATTTACTACCAGCTTCTCATCTTATGGCCTTTTAAGGCATAGAATAAAATGAATACATAGCTTGGAATCATGACAATATATGCACCTTGTGCGCCAAGGCCAGCAACATTGCCTAAACCAATTAACAATGGGCCGAGTGCACCACCGGCAATACCCATAATAAGTAAGCCTGATGCAGTGCCTGTTAAGCGACCTAAACCAGCTAAAGCCAGTGGCCAAATAGCAGGCCAAACCATTGCATTAGCAAAGCCTAATAACGCAATGCACAAAAGAGGGTCCGGTAACTCAGGGCCACCAAATGGCACTAATAATAAGTTTGAAATAATGAATGAATCATTGCTGCCAAGTACCACTAGCAACACGGTAATAATACCAGCAATACCCGACATTAATAACGCTGTTTGTTGGCTCATAAAGCGCGGGATAGTCAAAATACCAATTGCGTAACCAATCAACATACACGCCATAGTATAAGAGGTCATGACTGAGTAGTCGGCAACGCCAATTTGTAATGCGTAAGAGCCAATTGTGTCTGCCGCAATAACTTCAACAGCAACGTATAGTGCAATACCAACAACACCTAAAACCAAGTGTGGGTGTGCAAGCGTTTCTTTAATTTCACCTTTACCGTTTGATGTTTTGTCTTCATCAAAAACTAAATCAGGTAATGGAGCAAATTTAGCAAATACGGCAAATAACATGATTAAAGCTGCAATCAATACATAGGGCATGATAAGGCTATTAGCCATAATATCTTTTTGTTCTTGCGATAGTTTACCTGCGCCATCTACAACACCGCTTACTACCACTGCAGCAAAAATCACCGGCACGATCACGCCTGCAAATTTGTTTAATAAGCCCATAATACAAACACGCACGGCGGCTGATTTCTCAGAGCCCATTTTAACCACATATGGGTTAACTGCGGTTTGAAGCACGGTTTGCCCAACACCAATCATTAGCTGCGCGAACAAGAAAATCTCGATCATCTGCAGTTTCGCAGCTGGAATATACATCAGCGCCGATAAAGCCATAATCGCACAGCCAATCGCCATACCATTCTTATAGCCAACGCGCTTGATCAGCATGGCCGATGGGATGCCGGCAACTGTTACTGCAATATAAAAAGAAGAGATGATAAACGAAGCTTGTAACGGCGAAAGCTCAAGCATTTGCTGCAAAAATGGTGTGATTGCACCATTAAGCCACGTTATACACCCTAAGATAAAAAACATTGAGCCGGCCAATACCATTGGCAGCCAGATGCTTTGTTTTGTGTTGTTGTCACACTCAACCGTTGCTTCCATAATTGTTCTCTTAGTTTAATTATTTTTATTTGGTTGGAATCTAGTATACAACTCGATAAAGCTGTTTAATTTCCATACCAATCACAAAAATTTAATCATACACTAACAAAAATGACAGCGCTATCATTTTGCGTTCATATAAGTGCAAAAAAGCCGCAGCTAATTGCTTAGCTGCGGCTTAAACTAAATAGTAACAACTAGTTAGATGTTATTTACCAATCGCTTCTTTTGCGAACAAATGTTTAATTGGGCCAAGGTTATCAACTAGGCTTAAACCAACACCACGTACGAGTTTTTTCAGTGGATTAGCGCCTGCAAATAGCTCTTTTAAGCCTTGCATCATGGCAATATGTTTTTGTGCATCAAGCTTGCGAGTACGTTCATAATCACGCAGTGTGCGCGCGCTTGCAAACTCACCTTGCTCATTACTTAAAATCTCAATTAAATAAGCGGCGTCTTTTAGGCCAAGATTCATACCTAAACCAGCTAATGGATGAATGGTATGCGCTGCATCGCCCATTAATACCACTTTGCCAGACACCCACTGCTGGGCGTAACGCATTTTAAGTGGAAATGCCATGCGCTCACTTTGCACTTCACATAAACCACATTGACCATCAAGGGCTGCCATTACTGCTTTATTAAAGTTGCTATCATCAAGCGCTAAGAGTGTCTCGCAGTGCTCTGGACTTGTTGACCATACAATTGAATGCGTGTGTTTGTCTGGTAACGGTAAGAACGCCAGCGGCCCTGTTGGCAAAAATACTTGGCGTGCCGTGTTTTTATGCTCATCAGACGTTTTAACCGTAGCAACAATGGCGTGATGGTCGTAATCTTTAAAAGTAATTGGCATATTGAACTGCTTGCGAATAGCCGAGTTGGCACCATCAGCCGCCACTAATAATTTAGCAATCACAGGCTCGCCGCTTTCAAGCGTAATAAATACATCAGAATCAGTTTGATGAATTTGCTGATAACGGGTTTCGAACAATAAAGTGGCATTACTTTGCTTTTCAAGTTCGCTAATTAAAGCGTAGCGAATAATATCATTTTCAACGATATGACCTAGCTGTGGTAAGTCGAGATCGTTATGATCAAAATGAATTTTACCAAAGCTGTCTTGGTCACGTACATCCATCGACGTATAAGGTGTGGCACGCTGTTTAATGATCTCTTGCCAAGCATTCAAAGACTCAAATAAGCCCTGACTGGCAAGACTCAATGCGCTTACTCGAAGTGCATAATCATCACCCGGTAAGGTTTGATTTTTACTTGCATCAACAACCACAACACTGATATCTGCTTTTGCTAAACCAAGTGCTAGCGTAAGACCAACACAACCACCACCGACAATACAAACTTGTGCTTGTTTCATATCCGTTTACCTTGCTTAACCTGACCCATAAGCTGTTTTGCCAGCGGGGTTTTTAACGAGGAGAATAAATCCATTGAGAAAAGGCCAATGCTGCGACCAAGTGCGAGCAATCGTGATGAGTTTGAGAACAAACGCACTAGGCTGTCTGTAAGTGTCATCACGGTAGTAATGTCCTTGCTACGCGTTTGACTGTAATAACGGGTAAAAGCGTAATCACCAAGGTCGCTTCTATTAGCCATATCACACAATAGTTGTACATCTCGCAGGCCTAAGTTAAAGCCCTGCCCTGCAATTGGGTGAATAGCGTGGCCTGCATTCCCTATTAATACCGTGCGATGGCTGCTAAGTGACTCTGCTTTACCGTAAACCAGAGGGTAGCTTGCACGCATGCCTACTTTGCTAAATGAACCGCCGCAGTAACCAAATGCTTTTTGTAAAGCAGCTAAAAAAGCATCGTCTTCAAGTGTCATATAGTGCTCAACTTGCTCAGGCTCCATGCACCATACTAGTGAGTATCTGTTATTACTCATTGGCAACAGTGCCATTGGGCCGTATTCCGTAAAACGCTCAAAAGCATGATGATGATGACCACCAGCCACTTCGATGTTGGCAATAATTGCCGCTTGCTGATAAGCGCGGGTATTAAACTCAATATTGGCCAACTTACGGCTTTGTGAATGAGCACCATCAGCAATCACCACAAGCTTTGCACTTAACTGCTCACCTGAGCTCAGCGTGATGTTGGCACAGTTGCTCAGGTATTCAAGTTTGGCGACTGTATCAGGGCAAAATAAACGGACATCAGTTCGCATGAGTTGCTGATGAAGACTACGCCCAAATGGATTCACTTCGACCACATAGCCAAGGGCATCATGGCCGTATTCTTGGCAATCAATATGTGTTTTACCAAAATGACCACGATCAGATACGGTTACTTTTTCAATCGCTGCCGCAAATGGCGCTTGGCAATCAAAGGCATTGATTGATTTTAAGTACTGCACCGACTGCTGAGCCAGCGCAATGCTTCTATCATCAAAGCTTGGGTGATAGTCTGCGCTTACTTCATTTGCCTCAATTACAGCGATTGATAACTGCTTATTGCTCTGTTTTAGGCCCAGTGCACAACTTGCACCCGCCATTCCACCGCCGATAATGACAACATCAAACTGCTTTGCCACGCTTGCTCCTAGCCTTTGTTTGCTTGCATCACTGCTTCAATGTCACTAATGGTTTTTGGAACCGAAATAGTCAGGTTTTCATGGCCATCTTGAGTGACAAGTAAGTTATCTTCAATACGAATACCGATGCCTTTATATTGCTCTGGTGCTTTTGCATCTTCGCTAATATATAAACCCGGCTCGATAGTTAGCACCATGCCCGGCTCAAATACACGCTCTTTTTCATCAAGCTTATATTCGCCAACATCGTGAACGTCTAACCCTAACCAGTGGCCAAGTCCATGCATGTAAAAGGCTTTGCACGCTTGGTTAGCCATTAGTTCATCAAGCTCGCCCGTTAGAATGCCTAACTCAATGAGCCCTTGCGTAAGTACCGTCGAGGCCAATTCATTGGCTTTAGACAAACTACCACCCGGTTTTACTTGGCTAAATGCCGCTTTTTGGGCTGCTAATACAATATTGTAAAGCGCTGCTTGAGGTTCGCTAAATTTGCCATTGATTGGGAAAGTGCGTGTAATATCTGCCGCATAACCTTCAAGTTCACAGCCAGAATCAATTAACACTAAATCACCATCTTTTAGTTCAGCGTCATTTTGTGTGTAGTGCAAAATATTGGCGTTGTCACCACTGCCCACAATCGTGCCATAAGCAGGATGACGAGCACCATTCATTGCATAATGATGATGCAGTTCAGCTTCTAATTGGTATTCAGTTGCGCCTGGTTTGGCAAACTGCATAGCGCGAATATGACCTTGCGCACTAATTTCGCAGGCTTTGCGCATAATGTTTAATTCTGCGTCAGATTTAAATAAACGCATTTCGTGCACTAAACCACGAATATCTTTAATGGTGTGCGGGGCTTTGTAGCCTTTTTTAGGTGCGCCGCGAAGTGTGCTTAATAAATCCCAGATCTTTGCATCGAAGTTTGGGTAAGTGCCTTGTGCATAAAATAAAATCTGCTGGCCGTTCACCAAATCTAATAATTGTTCATCTAGTTCAGTAAGTGGGCTAGTTGCGTCGAGTAAGTACTCAGATTTAGCCTTTTCGAAGCCTATTCTGCGACCATGCCAAATTTCAGCCAGTTTGTCTTTGTTACGGCAAATAAGAGTACTTGGCGTATCGCTCGACGGACACAATACTAAAACTGCATCCGGTTCGTTAAACCCTGTTAGGTAGAAGAAATCACTGTCTTGGCGAAATGCATACTCAGTATCACGACTACGTGTTACTTCTCCTGCAGCAGGAATAATAGCCACACTGTTTTTATCCATCATCGCAAGCAGACGCTCACGACGGGCTTTAAATTCAGCTTTATCGATTACAATAGACGACATGCTAAACCTCTGTAATTTGATTAGTGAAGGGTCTTCTTAGGATTTTTGTCTGTAGGCTCTTTACCTAGCTCAGCAAAACATAACAACGCAGAAACACGCACATATTCAATCACCTCGTGCAGTGCTTGGCTATCTTCTTCGGTCTCTTCAAACATGGTGTCTAAGCGGGTAATTTCACTAAAATCGCTAATTACTTCTTTCACATCAGCTGATAACTTGCCGTAATCTTTTTGTTTTAACCCAAAACCAAGCATAAAACCCGATACCCAAGATACTAATCCATTAGCTAAATCGATCAGTGTTTCATCATCGCTTGGTAAGAATAGATCAAACTGAAATTCTTCATCACTAAAGCTGGCCACAACCTGAGAATAAACATCAGCAAAAAATGCTTTTAAATCTTTATTGAAGGCTAAGCCATCGTTGAATACATCACTTAGTAAACCTAAGTATTCTTCGGCTTCAATATTGATGCCACAGGCTAATAAACCACTGATCACACCATGGGCTTCGGCTGGTGCGACGAAAATTTCATTTTTTTCTAATAACAATTGGGCTTGTTGGTAATCAGGTAACGTGCTCATAACTTTTTCTTTGTTCGGCTAAGTAACGCCATGCTACCACTCGATAAATCGCAACTCCAATTAATTGTATGATTGAGGTCAAAAAGCAATCTGAAAAGTAAATAAGCAGTTAAAGGTGGGGAAAAACTACGCGAACGATCCGCTTTTTTTACTTCTATGGTTTAAGGATTGAAACTTGTCTTATATACTGAAGGTGTTCCCTAGGGTGCAGGAGCTTGGTTAAGTCCCTGAGCCGATAAATTTTATGTTAGGGTTTCTGTTCGTTTACTATTGTGCAAGCTCGGCATGTACCGAGAAGCCTACGGTAGACCGCAGATCCCCGCCCTGAAACCTCAAGGTTTCAGGACTGACACCGGGCACCGCATACTTGGGGAACACCATCAAGCTATCAGCTATCAGCTATCAGCTATCAGCTATCAGCTATCAGCTATCAGCTATCAGCTATCAGCTATCAGCTATCGAAAATCTTCCATGTAGTTTTTCTTTTATACAAGAACTTATTACTCTTATTCGCGCGAAATAAATTTCACGCCTACGGTATCGGGTTTAGCCATAGCAATGTGCGGGCACAATCTAACTTTACTCTTTCCCCTCGCTAACTTTATTCTTTTAAAACAAAAAACGCGGGATAAATCCGCCGCCACTCGTTACCTGTAGCAGCGGGTTTACCCCGCGTCCTAGAACCTAGCTCCTAGCGCCTAATATCAACCAAGCGCTAACTGTTAACTTCGAGCTCTACTTAAACCATCCTTGAAAGCGCTCCATCAATAGATAATTAACCGGCACTAATAGCAAGGTGATAAGCGTTGCAAAGATAATCCCAAAACCAAGACTTACCGCCATTGGTATAAGAAATTGTGCTTGCGTAGCTTTTTCAAATAACAGCGGCATTAAACCAATAAAAGTGGTTAGACTGGTTAGCATAACTGGGCGAAAACGAGCTGCACCGGCAAGCTTAACGGTTTCAAGTAAATCACCGCCTTCTTCACGTTTCTTATTGATAAAATCAACCAGTACCAGTGAGTCATTCACAACCACGCCTATCAAGGCCAACATGCCAAGTAAACTCATAATGGTCAGATCCATTCCCATTATCCAGTGACCCATTACGGCACCTATCATGCCAAACGGTATAACGCTCATTACAATCAATGGCTGCATATATGATTTAAACGGAATCGCTAATAACGCATAAATAATAAAAAATACAAACACTAGACCCCAAGCCAGTGAACCAAATGATTCACGCTGTTCTTTGGCTTCACCTTCTAGTGAATAATCAACTCCAGGATATTGCTGCATTAGCTCGTCTAAGTAAGTTTTTAGATCTGCTTGCAGTACCGTCATATTGGTATTTGATTTTTCGACATCCGCAGTCACATTCAGTGTGCGATAGCGGTCAATACGATAAATAGATGATGGGCTTTGGCCCGGTACTAGAGTTGCCACATGCGAGAGCGGCACAGTCCCACCAGCAGGAGTTTTAATTAGAATGTCTTTCAAATCAGCAACAGAACGACGCTCTTCAATAGGTAAACGCACCATAACCCGCACATCATCGCGCCCACGTTGTATGCGCTGAACTTGCGCACCGAAGAACGAATTACGTACTTGCTGCGATACATCAACACGGTTTAAACCTAATGCTAAACCTTGCTCTGTCAGCTCTATTTGCAATTCCTCTTTACCGTCTGACATGCTATCAGCAATTTCGAAGACGGTTGGATAAGTCGATAATCGCTCTTTCACTCTTTCGGCTACTGCTTCAAGCATTTCAATTGAGCTACCATTTAGCTGTACATCAATTGGGCTCGATGTTCGGCCAAACTCAGCACGGAACGTTACACTTTCTGCACCCGGTATAATGCCAATTAAGTCTCGCCATTCACTAGCAAGTTCACGAGAGCCAATATCTGATTCTCGCTTTTCAGCTGGCATAATCTCAAATCTAACACTGCCCGTATTTGACGAGCCACCACGCCCCCCCGTAGTTGCCAAAATATTTAAAATTACACTTTGACCGTCTTCATCACGATATTTATCTTGTAACTCTTTTGCCTTGTCTGACATTTTGATTACATATTTATTCGTTACTTCAAACGGTGTACCTGCAGGAAAAGTAACAGATGCACGCACGGTTTCACTTGGAATTCGAGGGAAAAAAGTAAACTTAGTCCAACCACTTGTTATTAAAGTCATAATAATTATAAAAATACCGACAAATAAGCTCACAGTGGCTACTTTATTCTTTAAGGCTAAATTCAATAATGGTTGGTAATATTTCATTATTGCGTGTTCAAAACCGTCGGCAAAGCGCTGCTGAAGGCGTTCAAGTTTGGTCGGTTCACCCTTCTCGTGGCGCAGCTTTAAATACTTTAAATGTGCAGGTAAAACAAACTTTGACTCGATTAATGAGAATAGTAAAACCGGAATAACCACGACAGGGATTTGTGCAAAGATAGCGCCTCGCGCACCTTCAATAAAAGCTAAAGGTAAAAAGGCTGCAACGGTTGTCAACACACCAAAGGTCACAGGAGTTGCTACTTCCTGAGTACCACGAATAGCCGCTTGTTCACCACTTTCTGCCGTTTTTAAGTGGGTATAAACGTTTTCACCTGTAACAATGGCATCATCTACAACAATACCTAACACTAAAATAAAACCAAATAAGCTGATTACATTGAGTGTTATACCAAAGATAGGCATTATCAAAAATGCGCCCATAAACGATACAGGTATGCCAATAAATACCCAAAAAGCAATAGCTGGACGTAGGAATAGAGTTAATAGCGCTAGCACTAAAATTCCGCCCTGAATTGCGTTACTTGTGAGAGTTGCTATGCGGCTTTTTACAACTTCGGAGTCATCGTCCCAATAACTTAACTCAAACCCTTCTGGAAGTTGACTTTGATGATCTGTAATAAAGTTTTTTACAGCATCAGCTACTTCAATCGCACTTTGTGGACCAATACGGTATACATCAATAAAAGCTGCCTGTTTACCATTAAAACGAGTACGAACGGGTGTTTCTTCAAAATCATCACTAATACGGGCAATATCACCTAAACGGATAATAGTGCCATCGGCTTGGTTCTTAACCACTATATTAGCAAATTCATCTTTACGGTATGCTTGCCCTTTAGAGCGAATAAGTACATCACCGCCCTCTGTTTTTAAATTACCAGCAGAAACGTCTGTGCTTGAGTTCTTAATAGCTGAAGAAATATCCGCTAAACTCAAATCATATTGCCGCAAAGTATCTTGACTCACCTCTATGGCTATTTCGTAATTACGAACTCCGCTTAACTCAACTTGAGTTACACTTGGCAAACGCAAAAGCTCATCACGTACAGTTTCAGCGTATTCAAGTGTTTCTTTTTCACCATAAATACTTGAAACAGATACTGCGATAACTTCGCGCTTCCATTCGGCAAGCGAAACTATCGGCTTTTCCGCATCAACCGGAAAGGTGTTAATCGCATCTACTCGACTTTTAATATCAGCCAATAGCTCCCTTGGATCATAACCTGTCTCGACCTCTATACTTACTGATGAAGAGCCTTCTGATGAACGACTCGTGATCCGCTTTACCCCTTCAAGATCTTGAACAGCTTCCTCAATGCGAATAGAGACCCCTTTTTCTACATCCTCAGGCGTCGAGCCACGAAGTGATACACTGACACTAATGCGATCTGACTCAAACGATGGAAATACCTCAAGCGGGATTTGTGTCGAAACGCTAAATAAACCTGCTAATAAAATGCTGATCAGCAATAAGTTTGCTGCAACATGATTCTTTGTAAACCAAGCAATCATTATTGCGCTCCTTGCTCTTTAGGTTGCTCTTGATTATTAAGACGCTTAGCTTTCCCCCTCGTAGCTTGATACTCTTCGCTTCCCATCACAGTCACTTGCGTACCTGAGCTAACTTGTCCAAGCGGTGTAATAACTAAATTATCACCTGCAGACAGGCCATCAGCTATAACAGCTTGATTAGCATTTTGCCAAGCAAGTGAAATATTTTTACGACGTAAAACACCTTGCTCTTCAACATAAACATAAGTGCCTTGGTAAATCGCACTATTTGGGATCACAATGGCATTATCAATCGTCTTACCGGTGATCTGCGCTTTGATATATTGACCAATTTTGATTGGATATTGATTTATAGATGTTGCTTTATAAGGGTCATTAATTTGTGCAACCACATAAAGCTGCTGAGCGTTTTCGTCAATGGCACCTTCGGTGCGGACAACTTGACCTTGCCAATGCTGTTTACCAACAAGGTCTGAGCTGAATTTAACTAATGAACCCGCACTATTTTTAGCGCCGTCACGGAACTGCTCAGGTAAGTTAATAAACGGCAAGTCTTTATTTTTGATTGGTAAGCGGATCTCAACACGGTCAATCGCATAAATGCTAGCTAGTTCCATGTTGTTACTCACAACTTGGCCTAAGTCTACACTGCGACTTAAAACACGACCTGCGTAAGGTGCCGTAATTTTTGTACGCTCTAAGTCGAGTTTAGCTTTCTCAAGGGTGGCTTGCGCCGATAATACACTCGCTTCAGCTGCAGCTAATTGTGGTTTACGCAGCACTAAGCTACTAGCTTCTTCGCCCTTACCTAAGCGCTGCCAGTCAGTTTCAGCTTGGCGACCGCGAGCTTGTTCTTCAAGTAAGCCTTGCTCTGCGGTTAATAAAGCAGCTTGGGCTGATTTCACTTCGGCGCGGTGATCTCTATCGTCTAGCTGCAACAACACATCGCCTTTTTCAAAAAAACCACCTTCACGAAATTGTTCACTAATTTCTATAATTTGTCCGGAGGCCTGAGCAACTAACAAACTTTGCGTACGCGGCTTAACCGTTCCAAAACTATCTATCATCACTTGATAGGATTCTGGCGTCAGCGTTTTAACAGCAACATTTACTTTCGCTTTCGGTGGTGAAGAAAAGCGGTTTGCTTGTGGTGGGTTGCCTTTAATAAACATGACGAGCAGTACCGTCACAGCTATAACTACAAGTGGGATTAATATTTTACGTGTCTTACTATTCATGATTATTGCTCTTCTACTTCGCTGTTTGCTGCACTAAAGTCACCACCAAGGGCAATGTGTAAGTTAATTCGATTTTTAATAAGCTGATTTTTAAGTTCGATGACCGAACTCTGCGCGTTGAAAGAACGATCTTGCGCATCTAGAACGGTCGTGTATGTTACTAAGCCACTTTGATATTGCTCAAAGGATAAGCGCTCAGCGGCAACCGCATTTTCTTGGGCTTCTAAGGTTTTTTCATAACGAACTTTTAAAGCTTGTTCTTGGCTAATTGCAGTTTCAACATCATTAAATGCATCATAGAGTGTGGCAAGGTAAGCTTGCTCTTGACGTTTAACGGTAAGCCTTGCTTGTTCTTCATTAGCTTGTAAACGCCCCCCTTCAAAGAGCGGCATTGAAATGCTACCAATCAGCGACCAAGCTAAGCTAGAAGGCGAAAATAAATCACTTACTCTATTGGTGCTGTCACTGATTGATGCTGAAAGATTTAAACTCGGAAAACGCTGTTTATGCGCATAAGCAAGCCCTGCGTCTGTGCTTAAAAGCTGATACCAGCTCGCCATTAGCGCTGGTTTGCGGGTGATGAGCTCTGAAGGCAACCCCAACGGAATAGTGTTCTCAAGTAATGGCAAATCTGCACTGACAGTTAATGCGCCTGCAGGATATTGACCTGTTAAACGCTCTAAATCACGAATCGATTGAGTTAGCTTGGCTTGCTGCGCGGCAATATTCGAGCGCTCAGTATTTAACTCATTACGCGCAAGATATACATCAAGCGCTTCATTTAAACCTTGGCGGTATCCTGATTCAATAATATCTAAATTTTTCTCGGCGTTTTGTTCTCGTTGCTTAAACAACTCAAGCAATTTGTGATTAGTAATAACATCAAACCAACCAGCTACTACATCAGCCACTAATTGTTGTTTGCTTTGCGCAAATATGGCTTTTTCTGCTAGATACTCAAGGTTTGCCTGTCTTTCTGAGGCCGATAATTTTCCCCATAAATCAACTTCGTAGCTTAATTCTAGCGATGCTGAGCTGGCATTACTGTAACTGACAGGGCGATTATCTTTACTGCGGCTAGCACGTGTTGATAAATCTAGGCTTGGCCATAAATCAGCCCCTGCAGCAATAAGCTGCTGCTCTTTAATTGCCACATCAAAACCAGCTTGTAAAATTGCTTGGTTATGCGCCAATGCTTGCTCAACTAAATTAAAAACTTGAGGATCGTGTAATTGCTGCAACCAGTTATCTTGAACTGCAAGCACCTTGTCGTCTGCGGGAAGCTGCTGCCATGCACTCGGCACCGACTCAAGTTCAGCAACTCGTTCATTGTGAGCCGGCTGGCTTGCACATGCACTTAGCAAAATTACACTTAAAGCCAAAAAACTCGGCTTATATTGCCAATTCATTCTAAAAACCTGAAAACATCTATTTATGAGTGTAATTCAAGCACCACGTTAAGTTTTGCTCAACTGACTTTACATAACATTACACTGCCTGGCATGTGGCTACGATGAACGGTAGGAAAATGGAGGTAAGTTGCAAACTATCAGCTATCAGCCGTCAGCTATCAGCTATCAGCTATCAGCTATCAGCTATCAGCTATCAGCTATCAGAACTTTGATCTAGCTTCTCTCTTTTACAAGAGTTTATTAGCGTGTAATAAATTTACATATACGGGTGAGCATTTATCTGAAACTGAGTGTAGGCACTTTTCAATCTGACTTCTAACCACTGATATCTAATATCTTTCTAACTCGCTAACTTTTTCATCTGATAGCTGACGGCTGAAAGCTGATAGCTCTAAATTTCACGCCTACGGGATGTAAAATCGTGATTTGGAGGGGCCAAAAACAAAAAAACCTCGCAATTGCGAGGCTTTGAATCAATGGTGCCCAGAGGCGGAATCGAACCACCGACACGAGGATTTTCAATCCTCTGCTCTACCGACTGAGCTATCTGGGCTAAGTTCCTGACTGCAATTTGCTGCCTAGGATAATAAATGGTGCCGACTATCCGAGTTGAACGGATGACCTACTGATTACAAGTCAGTTGCTCTACCAACTGAGCTAAGTCGGCACACTAAACCTGTGTGCGTTGTGCACTTAATCACATTGTGATTATAAATAATGGTGCCCAGAGGCGGAATCGAACCACCGACACGAGGATTTTCAATCCTCTGCTCTACCGACTGAGCTATCTGGGCAAAACAATTAGCTAAATGCTAACTATTAAAATAAATGGTGCCGACTATCCGAGTTGAACGGATGACCTACTGATTACAAGTCAGTTGCTCTACCAACTGAGCTAAGTCGGCACACTAAAATCGTGTGCGTTGTGCACTATAATCACTTTAAAAGAGATTATCAAATAATGGTGCCCAGAGGCGGAATCGAACCACCGACACGAGGATTTTCAATCCTCTGCTCTACCGACTGAGCTATCTGGGCAAAACAATTAGCTAAATGCTAACTATTAAAATAAATGGTGCCGACTATCCGAGTTGAACGGATGACCTACTGATTACAAGTCAGTTGCTCTACCAACTGAGCTAAGTCGGCACACTAAATTTGTGTGCTATGCACTATACTGATGTTTTAATCAAAAATTAAACACCAATATATTTAATAATGGTGCCCAGAGGCGGAATCGAACCACCGACACGAGGATTTTCAATCCTCTGCTCTACCGACTGAGCTATCTGGGCAATATTTAGTTTTATGCAGAATATCCACAAGGATTTTCAATGCAATTCCAAAGGGCTCTAATACCGAGCTATTTTGGCACTAAATTTTAAACGCACTTTTAAGCAACAAAACTGGTTGTCGCTGTCTGGGCGTGCGGCGTATTAAACGGGTTTTGCCCTCTCAAGTCAACTTTTTTTTGAGGATTCTAACTGTTTGCACAGTTTTCAATCAAGATTGCTGTTTTTAATAGCTTTTAGCTTATTTAATCTACAAACTTAGCGCCTTTGAGTTGACCCTCATCATAAAAGGGTTACCTATGTTAAAAACGTGGTGAATTTTTCTTCGTAGATGATAGGATTATCTAATAATCAAGAATATGCTCAATGTTGCTGTTTAATTGTTGGACTAATGCCATGCCAAGTAAATCGAATTCACCTGTTAAAGGCCTCTTACCGCTTTTTATAATCACGAACCTTGTCATCGCCTTGCTAGCGGTTGTTGCTTATTCCTTTTATCCAACTAGTAATAAACCACAAAAGATAGATAAACCTCAATTAACAGCTCAGCAACTATCAGCTCAACTCACTTCTCCACTTGTCAGCGCATTAACTATGCCAGGTCAAGACAAAGTAAAAGAAGTTTTAGACTTAGCACACCTCCTTCAGGCTAACTTTGATTATTACTTGTATAGATACGAATTCAATGGTGACGTTTCACTGGTTTACGCTAATAACAAAAAGCTCATAACGCCAAGTAAAGTAAACCAACAACTAGAACAAAACTCACTCATTCACACTGTACTTGAACTTAATGACCAACCTGTCGGTGAACTTATAGTAAAACAACATCCATCTGAGCAGCCTGTTACACAATCAACAGGGGTTTCACTCGCCCTTGCAGCCATGACTCTTCTTGCATTAATTATTTTATCCTTCGCACTGAGCATTTTTATCAATAAACGTTTTAGTAAAAGCAGTAACGCTTTGAGTCAAGAGTTAAAAGCAATTACCGAAAATGCAGATTATCAGACCCACGTAACTGAAGAATTGGATTTTGGATTAAACTCTGTAGCTAGACACATCAACTTGCTTCTAAATAAAGTTCAGTCAGCTATAACGGAAAACAAAGCTTCTCAGGCTGATTTACAAAAACTACAAAGCAGCCTTGAAAATGAAGTACACAAGCGAACCCTTGCTCTTGAGCAAGCAACCCTAAAAGCCGAGCAGGCAAACGAAACTAAAACTACTTTCTTGGCGACCATGAGCCATGAGATTCGCACCCCTATGAACGGGGTTATCGGAACTATTGATTTACTGCGCCAAACAGAGCTAGATGGTGCACAGCACAGACTAAGCACAATTATTCGTGATTCTGCATTTTCATTATTAGGAATATTAGATGACATTCTCGATTTCTCGAAAATTGAAGCGGGTAAATTAAACATCGATAACATTCCTTTTTCTGTGTCAGACACCATAGAAGAAGTCGCTCGTGTTTTATCATCGGTTGCTAAAAAGCGTGATCTTGAATTAGAACTTGCTATTGCCCCTGATATTCCTACGAACTTGATTGGTGATACAGTGCGAGTTCGCCAAGTTCTTTATAACTTATGTAGTAATGCGATTAAGTTCACCTCAACAGACGACAAACGTAAAGGACACGTAAAGATTTCGGTAGAGGTGGCACAAAACACCACTGACCACTACACCCTGCGTTTTAGTGTATTAGACAACGGTAAGGGTATGACGCAAGCACAACTTCGCGAGATCTTTAACCCATTCATTCAAGCTGAAGGCTCAATCACCCGTGAATACGGTGGTACGGGCTTAGGTTTATCTATTTGCAAAAGCTTAACTGAGCTAATGCTAGGAACTATTTCTGTATCTAGTGACCTAGGAATAGGCAGTGAGTTTGTTGTCGAATTACCTTTTAGTACACAAGGTAAAGTTGAATATGCTCATAAGCAGGTAATGAAAAACCAACGCGTAGTGGTTGTAACTAACCACGATGGTCGTAAAAAGATACTTACTCGTTATCTATCATTTATGGGAGCAACTCCTGTTATCGCTGACAACAGCGATATAATCGAAGTAGAACAGGATAAAAAAGATATTATTTGGATCCTCGATGGTATCGAGAGCATGGAAGATATTAACTATATCTTGCGCCGCTTACTCTACACCCTAGAAGATAATAAACAACAAGTTATAGTTCTAAGTAAACTGGACGAAGCCGCCGTTAATCATAAAAATATTTTCTACCTAAACGCAGCACCGCTATGCAAGTCCAACTTTATGATGTCGCTACTTGTGGCAGCTGGTTTACATAAACCAAAACAAATAACTTCAAAAAAATCACTTAACGACTACTTAAGTGTTGATAAAGCCCGCGAAGAAAATAAGCTAGTATTACTTGTTGAAGATAACGTGCTAAATCAACAAGTGTTAACCGATCAACTACACCTGCTAGGCTATGGTGTTGAGCTGGCTGAAAATGGTGAAAAAGGCCTTGAAGCATGGCGTGAAGGAAAACACTCAATTATTCTGACCGACTTACATATGCCAAAAATGTCTGGTTACGATATGGTTGAAATAATTCGTAATGAAGCGTCACAGCTTGAAGATATCAATGCACAACCTTACGTGATTGCCATCACAGCTAATGCTCTTAAAGGTGAAAAAGAGCGCTGTTTGAGCATAGGTATGAACGATTACATCACTAAGCCAGTTGAATTAAATGTACTAGAAGCCACATTACACAAATGCGCTTACAAAACGAACCCTGAGGCTACTAAGCTCGAAGTGAAAAGACCGGCAGCACCAATCGATATGAATGTATTGGCTGATTATGTTGGTACTGACGAGAACAAAAAACTACGCTTCTTTAAAATGTACTTAGAGCAAAGCTACCAGCTAAGTAAGGAAGTCAACAGTGGTGTCATTGAGCAGGATCTAGAGGCCATTATATCAGCCTGTCATCAGCTCAAGTCTATTTCAAAAACGATTGGCGCAATGAAAGTTGCAGAACTAGCTGCTGTATTTGAACAACGCTGTAAAGAAGATGAACTTTCTAGTGATGACTTAATTGAACTGCGTGACAGCTATGAAATTGAATATTCCAAAGTAGCGCAGTATTTAAAAGAACAAATAAAAAAAGCAGAGCAAGATACTGAATAACACCTATCAAAAAAGGGCCATAACGGCCCTTTTTGCTTTTAGATCATGGGCTTATTTTTCTGGTGGACGGTAGCCTTCTATTTCTACGTCTTTACCTTCAAATAAGAAACCTACCATTTGCTCTTCTAAAAAAGCACGGTGCTCTGGGTCCATCATGTTCAGATGCTTTTCGTTGATCAGCATTGTTTGCTTGTGTTGCCATTGGCCCCAAGCTTCTTTACTGATGTTGTTGAAAATCTTTTCACCAAGCTCACCTGGGTATAGTTGGAAGCCTAAGCCTTCAGCTTCTTTTTGTAACTTTTGACAAAATACTGTACGTGCCATAATTGCTCTCTACTCTTATTGCGTGATGCTATTGTAATCTATTGCGCTTAATTGTTTAACCAGCTTTTTCGTAGGCGCTGCAAGACCAACTTCAACTGACTCATCAAGCGGATACCAAACCAATTGACGCTCATTGATAAGATCAGGAATGTTCGGCAGTGTTAAAACATGCGGATTAATAGTCAGCTCAAAATGCGAAAATATATGGGTAAATGCTTCAAGTGCCTGCGTATCGTTAGATAAACCATGCTGGGCTAAAAATGTTTCTAGCTCAGTTAACTCGCTAAACTCAAAAAAGCCAAACAAACCACCCCATATCCCTGAGCTTGGGCGTTTTTCCATGAGTACTTTATTGTCACAGGCTAGAATAAGCTGATGACATGACTTTTTAGGCACTGCTTTTTTAGGCTTTGAATGTGGAAACTCTTTAACTTTACCTTCATTAAAAGCAAGGCATTTACTATTTAAAGGGCAAGGCTCACAGTCGAATTTACTCCGCGAACAAAGGCTTGCTCCTAAATCCATCATTGCCTGATTAAACTCAGTGACCGACTCTTTAGGCGTTAATTGCGATGATAATGACCAAAGTTGATTTTCGACCTTTTTCACTCCATACCAGCCTTCAACCATAAAAAAGCGTGCTAGTACTCGTTTAACATTGCCGTCTAGAATTGGATGATGTTGGCCAAGCGATAAAGACAAGATTGCCCCAGCAGTTGAACGTCCAATACCCGGCAAGTCCATCACCTCTTCAAGAGTTGTTGGAAATTTACCTTGGTATTTATCGCGGACTATTTTTGCCGTTTTATGCAAGTTGCGCGCACGGGCGTAATAGCCAAGCCCTGTCCAGTGGTGTAGCACCTGATCTTCATCCGCATTTGCAAGCGCAATGATGTCAGGAAAGCTTTGCATAAACTTTTCAAAGTAAGGAATAACAGTAACGACCTGAGTCTGCTGTAGCATAACCTCAGAAATCCATACTTTATAAGGGGTTTTATTTAACTGCCATGGCAGCGTTTTACGGCCGTGAAGGTGATACCAGTCAACCACTTGGTTTGCAAACCAAGTTGACTCCTTATTGCTTAAATTCAAAATAACGTCTTTACCTGCTGAAGCTCATTGCGGCCAAGTCTATTGCAGTTAGTTAGGCCAAGCAAGTCGAACAGCAGCAGCTTTACCTCAATGTCAAAATTAATCTCGCAAGATAAACAGGCCCTGACTATTGTACTCAAGGCGCTGGTCAGGGATAATACGCAACCTTTTTCTATAGTCAGTGTTTTTATCAGGCCAAATTTATGAATGATTCAAGCAACCCAAACCTCGAGCAAGCAAAGCAAGAGGGTAAATATATCCGCACGATTCGTAGTTTCGTTAAGCGCGAAGGTCGCCTAACAAAAGGCCAAGCCGCCGCCATCGAAAAGTGTTGGCCAACGATGGGCCTTGAGCACAAAAATGGCATGCTAAACCTAGCTGAAGTGTTTGGTAACGATAACGATGTCGTACTAGAAATCGGCTTTGGCATGGGCAAATCGCTAGTTGAAATGGCTAAAAACGCACCTGAGCTTAACTTCATTGGTATTGAAGTTCACCGCCCGGGTGTGGGTGCCTGTTTAATGGATGCGGACGAAGCTGGTATAACAAACTTACGTGTATTCGAACACGATGCGGTTGAAGTGCTTGCTGATTGTATTGCTGATGAAAGCTTATCTAAGCTGCAATTATTCTTCCCTGATCCATGGCATAAAAAACGTCACCATAAGCGTCGTATTGTACAACCTGAGTTTGCGCAAAAATTACGTAGCAAGTTAAAAATTGGTGGTGTTTTCCATATGGCGACTGACTGGGAAAACTATGCTGAACATATGCTTGAAGTAATGCAAGTTGCTGAAGGTTACAAAAACCAGTCAGAAACTAACGATTATGTTCCTCGCCCAGACTCACGTCCACTGACAAAGTTTGAACAACGTGGTCACCGCTTAGGTCACGGCGTATGGGATCTAATGTTTGAGCGTACTAAGTAATAGAAGGTAAAAGCAACATGAGTAAGTTAACCAATCCAAGTTTATTATTGCTTCGAAATGAAGACGAACTTATTGGAAAATCGATTTTAGTGGTTAACTTTGAGCAAGATGGCTTTTTACACGAACTTAAAACACTCAATCCTGACTCAGTAATTACCGCGTTCAGCTATAACCACGCAAATTTCATGTATGCCAGCAAAATTGCCGGCGTACATGCTGTGGTTGATCACACTATTCCACATGGTAACTACGATTTAGTTATCTACTATTACCCTAAAGCTAAGCCAGAAGCACAAATGTGCCTTGATAACATCCGTGCTGTTTGTCATCAAGATGTACAACTTTTTGTGGTAGGTGAAAATAAAAGCGGTGTTAAATCAGCAGAGAAACAGCTAAAAGACCACTGTAATTTTAGTAACAAAATCGATAGTGCTAAGCACTGTATTTTGTATTTATTCTCTGAGCTTACGCTAAACGATAGCTTTGATATCAGCCGTTACCATAAGCAATTTCAGGTAAAAGCGGGCGAAGTCGAATTTACTGCGATCAGTGTGCCAGGGGTATTTAACCATGGTGCTCTTGATGTTGGTACTGCGGTACTTTTAAATAATGCGCCAAGTATTAGCAAGGGCAAAGTACTCGACTTTGCTTGCGGCGCCGGCATTATTGCTACTTACTTAGGTTTAAAGCAGCCTGAGCTTGAATTTGTTTGTAGCGATGTAAGTGCATTAGCAACTTATGCCACTGAGCAAACACTGGCGTTAAATCACCTTAAAGGCCAAACGGTATTGAGTGATGGCTTGGCAAATATTAATGGTAAGTTTGACTTAATCATCAGTAACCCGCCTTTCCATACCGGTATTGCTACAGACTACACCATTGCCGAAGCATTTCTTAGCTCAGCTAAGCAGCACTTAAGTAAACAAGGTCAGTTGACCATAGTTGCAAACAGCTTCTTAAAATACCCACCTATTTTAGAAGCGCAATTTGGCCAATACAGTACCGATTTCAAGAATACTAAATTTGCAGTTTACTCAGCTAAATAAAAGTTGAGTAAATAGCTTATTCGCAGTAAAAATATTTTTTAAAATATTTAGTTACTTTCAATTGTCTTTGCTAGACTAAACTCTTACTAATAACAAAAATTCAGGCCTTCAAAAGCGCATGCCGACATTTTCGACACAAACAAGTATTCGTAAAGCGTTGACCAATGCGGTAATGCTAGTTACTGCGTTATGTTTGTCTTTGTCTATTTCTATTTCGACTTACTTAGATGTCAAAGAGCAAAAAGCACTGATTGTCGATAAAATCTCTATTCTATCGAAAATAATCGCCTACAATGCACAAATCACCGTATTGTTTGATGATAACGAAACAGAATCTGAGCGCTTAAAATCATTTGAGTCTGTACCGCTCATTAAAAACATCCACATCTACTCAATCGATGAATTATCAAACGAACCAGTGTTTTTTAGTAGTTTTAATGCCAACCGAACACCACCTGTACCCATTAAAGTCGGTAGCATCGATAATTTATTAGAACCGCGTTTTAAAGATGAAGATATAGAGCTAATAACACCTATCGTATACGAAGGCGACACCATTGGTTACGTGTACGTTCGTGGCGGCTTAGATAGGCTAAACCAGTACATTAATCGTAAGATTATCATCGATATTTTGCTCACCTTATTTGTTCTAGTTCTGGTGTACTTTGTTGCTCGACGTATTCAAAAACGCATTGCAAACCCTATTGATGAGCTGAGTAACCTGCTGCAAGATGTATCGAAAAATCATAACTATGAAACTCGTGCGAAAAAAACCAATATTGATGAAATAAATCAACTTGCTGGCAGCTTAAACATCATGCTCGCGCGCACTAAAAAGCAAATTGAGCGCCACGAAAAAGACAAACAAGAGATTAAACAACTAAACCAAAGCCTTGAAGAAAAAGTAAACCAGCGCACAATCGCATTACGTGAGGCTAACCAAGAGCTACTCAACACCCTTGAGCGAATGCATCAATACCAAAACCAAATCGTCGAAAACGAAAAAATGGCGTCACTAGGCCAAATGGTTGCTGGCGTTGCCCATGAGGTAAATACACCTATTGGCTTGGGTATTACAGGCTCTACTCTACTCCGTGATAAACTCGCTGAAATTAATGCCCTATTTGAACAAAAAACTCTAACTTCAGCACACTTAAAACGCTTTATTAATGACGGCATTGAAAACTTAGACCTCATCTATCGCAACCTAAATCGCGCTGCTGAACTAGTTTCTAGCTTTAAGAAAGTTGCCGTTAATCAAGATGTCGAAGTCACCACCAAAATAAACTTAAATAATTTATTGAGCGATGTAGTGATGTCGATGCGCTCTGAAATTCAATACCGTAATCCAAAAATCACGATTAACTGCAACAATGATGTTAGTATTGAAACCAAATCTGGACCGTTACAACAAGTGCTACAACAGCTGTTAAGTAACTCGGTGATACATGCATTTAGTGACGATCAAAATAACGAAATCACCTTTAACGTTGAGCGCAACGAAAGTAGCTTGAGCATTCATTACTTTGATAATGGCCATGGTGTAGAAAAATCGATTCGAAAACGTATTTTTGACCCATTTGTGACGACTAAACGTGGTGAAGGTGGTAGTGGTTTAGGCATGCACTTGGTGTATAACCTAGTGACTCAAGCACTCGGTGGTAGCATCGTATACGATGAACTAGTCCAAGAAGGTACACACTTTATAATTACCCTGCCGTTGCAAGAAGGTGCAGCGTAATGAGATTAGTGAGTTGTATCTTATTAACTTTGCTTGTTGTGTGCCCGGTATCTGCAAAATCACCTGACCAGGTAAAATCGGCATTTTTGTATCAAATTGCCAAGTTCACTAAGTTTAATGAGCAAATGGATCCTCCACCTATTTCATTCTGTTTTTATGACTTAGATAAAGGCCCTGGTGCGTTTCTTAAAGATAGAAATGAACTGCAAATTAACAAAAAGCCAATCAAAGTTATATTAGTGAAAAAAACCCAGCAAATTTCTGAACTTTCTCAAGTTTGTGATATCACATACATTGATGAAACATTAGAAAATGATATACTTCCACTTTGGACCGATACAATTTCATTGGATACTTTAACGATAGGTGAAAGTATCAGCTTTTTAGAAAATGGCGGTATAGCCTCTCTGGTTCAAGAAGGAAATAAAATCCGACTGTATATCAATAAGCAGCACGTATTGCAGCATAACTTTAAAGTGCAATCTCGATTGTTAGCTATGGCTAAGTTTTATCCAAATTGATTTTACTTGTTAACAATTGGATCTAATCCTATAATCTCTAGTATTCGGTTTTGCTTGATAATACCGAATTTTTGTAAATAAAATTTCCGAAAAGGTTAATATACAATGCAAACGCCAGTCATTCTGATCGTAGAGGATGAAGACGTAACTCGACTAAACCTCGTTAGTTTATTTGAAGCTGAAGGTTACAAAGTTATTGAAGCCATTGATGGCGATGATATGCATGACAAGCTTACAAATAATGATGATGTGAACCTTGTAGTTATGGACATCAACCTACCAGGTAAAAACGGGCTAATCTTAGCGCGTGAATTACGTCAAAAACGTAACGTTGGTTTAATTTTCTTAACAGGTCGTGACAACGACGTTGATCGCATTTTAGGTCTTGAAATTGGTGCTGATGATTACATCACTAAACCTTTCAACCCTCGCGAATTAACTATTCGTGCTCGTAACCTTATTTCGCGCACAGCACTAGGTGGCGAAGAAGCGAATATCGAAACAAATGGTGTTATCACATTTAACGGTTGGGAACTTGATGAAAACAGCCGTTGTTTAACATCACCAAGTGGCGATGCGAAGCGTTTACCTAAAGGTGAATACCGCGCGCTACGCTTAATGCTTGACTCACCGGGCCGTATTTTCAGCCGTGAGCAATTAATCAAGCACATGACTGGTCGTGAGCTTCGCGCTAATGACCGTACTGTAGACGTAACGATTCGTCGTATCAGAAAACACTTTGAAAGCGATAACAGCACATCTGAGCTAATCAGCACCATCCATGGTGAAGGCTACCGCTTCATTGGTAAAATCGACAGCTAATTAGAATTAATCTTCTAACTGTTGCAAGAATAATTGGAGGGCTTCACGCCCTTCATTTATTTTAACTGCTAGTTCATCAAGCCACAGTTGTAACTCTTCACTACTTTCATCAAGCGCGCCGTGTTCCATCTTCTTAGCGTGTAACTGCACATCGTTTAAGCCTACAGAACCAGCCGCACCTTTTAATTTGTGTGCCACCGATTTGTACTCTTCTCTATCATCTGCCGCTAAGGCATCTGCCAGCTCAGTTTGGTACTGAGGGTTTAACTTATTAAATAACTCACAGCTACGATTAAATATAACCAGCCCCATAGAGCCTACAAAGTCTTCGATGGTTTCTATGTCGAGTAACTCAATGCGAATACCTGATAAATCTTTTTCAGTCACAGCTTTGATTGGCTCAGGCTGACAGTTTTTTTGCTGTTTGATATCAAATAGCTCGCCGAGCATTTTATCGAGTTTAGTGGTGTTGATAGGCTTGGCAAGTGCTCCTTGAATATTGATGCCAGCAAGCTCTTCTTCGGCGCTACGTACGTTGGCAGTCAAGGCGACGATTGGCAGCTTATCAAAGTGTTCATCGTCACGAATTTGACGAGCTACTTCATCACCATTGATATCAGGTAATTGCATATCAAGCAGAACTAGATCTAAGTCATCTTCTGTATAGACAAACGACAGCGCATCTTCACCAGTTTCAGCCCAAATAACTTCGTGCCCTCGCTGCTCAAGTAAGTTAGTAGCTATTTCAGCATTTAACGGCACATCTTCCACTAAAAGAATGTTTAAGCTACGAACTGCATAACTTTGCTCTGTAGGCGCAATACATAACTGAAGCGGTATTTCGACTACAAAAACACTGCCCTCACCTTCTGTACTGCTGACATTAATTTCACCTTTCATCGCGCTAACGAGTGCTTTCGTTACCGCAAGGCCGATACCAGAGCCAATGGCATTAGTACCATTGATATCAGGTGCTTTATAGTACATGTCAAAAATACGGTGTAGTTGCTCTTGCGGAATACCCTGCCCTGTATCACTGACTCGCATAACTAACCACGGACCATCGGCACGATTCTCACGACGACATTCAAGTTCAACATGGCCTTGTTGAGTAAACTTAACCGCATTGTTGATAAGGTTCCAAACAACTTGGCGTAAACGAGTTGGGTCGAGCGATGCGTAAACATCCAGCGTACCTTTGCGCTTAATATTGAACTCTAGCCCTTTTTGTTCAGCAATCAGACCGGCAAAGTTCACTACATCATTAATAAAGTCGGCCACGTTGACTGAGTCGGCAACAATATCGAGCTGCTCACGGTCAATTTTATCTAAATCAATAATATCGTTAAAAATATTACCAAGGGTTTCGGCACTCGAAAATACCGTGTTACACCAGCTACGTTGCTGTTTATCTAGTTCAGTATCAAGTAGCATGCGGGTTAAACCCACAATACCGTTAAGCGGCGTTCTTAACTCATGACTTAAAGTCGCAATGAACTTACCTTTATCTTTATAGGCTGCTTCAAGTGCTTGTGCTGCTTCTTTACGACTGGTGATATCACGTCCAAAAGCAAGTAAACCAATGTACTCACCTTTTTCATTAATAAAGGGTAACTTACGCATTTCAAACCAACGCTTTTCACCCCCTACTGGATATTCAACATCAAGAGTGAGAGCTTGGTGAGTTTGTGATACCTTTTTGTCGGTGCGCAGTACCTCAGGTAAATAATCACTTGGGTAGATTTCTTCAACACTTTTACCTATTAACTCATCGCTGCTTTTCCCTATCACTTGTTCGAACATTTTATTACAGCCAGCAAATACGCCGTTGTTGTCGCGGTAATAAAACAAATCGGGAGACGAGTCGACAATAGAGCGCAATAACATACCTTGTTGTGCAAGCTCTTGTTGGGTTTTCTTACGCTCGGCAATTTCACGCCTGAGTTCTTCAATTGCTCTGTGTTTGGCATGAAACGCCATTTTACGCTCATCAATCTCTTCATTTAAGCGACTGATATTGTCTTTTAGCGTTTGGTTGAGTAGTTTTTCTTGTTTGGTTGCGCTATCTAGATAGCTGTAAGAGGCTTCTAACTGACGAATTGAGTTAAGCAGCACAGTAATTAAAATCGGCGATACCACCGCAGTGAAGAACATCACCGCCAAAACATCAACTAAAGTCACCGTACCGACTGCTACATAATAAAACATGCACGATAAGATCAGCGACATGACCAATAATAAGGCATAACATGCGGCGGCAGTTTTAAACTCACCGTATTTAGAAATAAAGCTTGAGAGTGTGCGAGCCCACGGACTCAAAGAAGAATCAATCATATATTAAAGCTTAGGCACATAATCGAAAAAAAACAGCATAGCTGATTTTATCACTATTCCTTTAGAAATATTCATATTGTGCGATAAACATAGAATTTTTTCATCAACGCCGCTTTTTTATATTTTTTCATGTAAAATACCGCGCTTTAATAATTGCAAAGAATGAGTATTACCATGCAAACCACGATGCCAGATATTGCTGATACGGCTCCCGCCCTACAAACAGGTAAATTAGACTGGGTTGGCATGGGCGAAATTGAACTTCCTTTCATTTTTGAAACTCGCAATATTGCCCCTGTAAATGTAATTGCCAAGGCACGAGCTTTTGTAAACTTGCATAAAGAAGACGCGAAAGGCATTCACATGTCGCGTTTATTTTTAGCGTTAGACACTTTATCAACCGAGCAGCAAGTTAATCCACAAACACTTGCCCAAGCACTTGATGCCTTTATTAGTAGTCATGATGATTTAAGTGACCAAGCACAAATCGAATTTAAATTTGAGCTGCCTTTACGTCGTAAATCTTTATTAAGTGGCAAAGTGGGTTGGAAAAACTACCCTATTCACCTAATCGCGAAGATCAACCAAGGTGTTTTAAGCTTTGAGTTAATGGTTGATGTAACTTACTCGTCAACATGCCCATGTTCAGCAGCCCTTGCTCGTCAATTAATTCAAAATGCGTTTAGCGAAAAGTTTGCAGAGCAAAATGTTGATAAGCAAACTGTTTTAGAATGGCTAGGCACAACTGACGGAATTGTTGCTACACCACACTCACAGCGTTCAATTGCAAACGTGAAAGTAAAACTCGATAGTAACGTTGACAGTTTTGATGTGGTTGGCTTAATTGATGCGTTAGAAGCTGAGCTAAAAACACCTGTGCAAGCGGCAGTTAAACGTGAAGATGAGCAAGAATTTGCCCGCTTAAATGGTCAAAACTTAATGTTCTGCGAAGATGCTGCACGTAAAATTAAAGGCTTACTTGAACAGCATAACTACGCAGATTATTGGTTGCAAATCAATCACTACGAATCACTTCATGCCCATGACGCAGTAGCAATCGCAGTTAAAGGGATTGCAGGCGGATACACAGCTTAAAAATTTCGAGTACCTCCACACACTTAGGCACGCTAATTGCTTTTAATTTTCAGTGTCAATTTGTTGTTGTGGAGTTACCGTATGGAATTCGCTTTATTATCAATTTTAGTTTTAGTCGTAGTAGCCTCTGTTGTTGCGTCGAAGTTTACCGATGAAGGCGGAAACCCCTATCCTTTCACTCGTAAGCAAACTGTTTTTACGCAAGTTGAGAGTGCTTTTTTACATCTTCTTGAACGTGCTGTAGGCGATCAATATAAAATCGTAAGCCGCGTTAAACTGATTGATTTAATCGACTGTAAACAAGGTTTATCGGTAAAAGCTAAACGCGCAGCGATGGCTAAAGCCAAAAACAAACAGTTAGATTATGTACTTATCGACAAAGATAAACTAACTATTGTTGCCGCTGTTGATTTGGTAAATAACACCAACCGCGACGGCCACAAAGCTCAACGAGATTGGTTTGTTAGCGGCGCATTAGAAGCTGCAGGCATTCCACATATTCGTATGAAGGTAAAATCAGGTTATCAACCAAGAGAAGTACGTGATGCAATCATGTTTAAGCTTGGTAAACCTGCAGCAGCACCAGTTAGACCCGCACGTAACCGCGTAACTAAACCAGCCGTGTTGTCACCATCACAAGCAAAAGCACACTCAACGGCGCTCGCTGAAATCTAGCCTGTCATAATATTGGCAAAAGCAGACTTTAAAGTCTGCTTTTTTGTTTGTTTTAGCTGTTTTTAGGTATAATCATTCTATTCAATCTAAGGAATCAAATATTATGCACGTTGGTATTATTGGCGCGATGGAGCCAGAAGTAAAAATCTTACGCGAAGCGATGGCAAACCCAAGCATCATGACTAAAGCTGGTTTTACATTTTACACCGGTGAATTAGCGGGTAACACTGTTACTTTAGTTCAATCTGGCATTGGTAAAGTAGCTTCTGCAGTAGCAACAACACTACTAATCGATAACTTCAGCCCAGATTGTGTGATCAACACAGGTTCTGCAGGTGGTTTTGAACCGTCACTAAATGTAGGCGATGTGGTTATCTCTTCAGAAGTGCGCCATCACGATGTAGACGTTACTGCATTTGGTTACGAAATTGGCCAAGTACCACAAATGCCAGCAAGCTTTGCTGCTCACCCTAAACTGATTGAAGCGGCAGAGCAAAGCGTAAACCAAATCAGCGATGTTAAAACCATGATTGGCCTAATTTGTACCGGTGATTCATTTATGTGTGACCCAGTACGAATTGAAAAAACACGCGCTGAATTCCCAACGATGCTTGCTGTAGAAATGGAAGGTGCGGCAATTGCTCAAGCTTGCCACGTATTAGAAACACCATTTGTTGTGATTCGTTCAATGTCTGACATTGCTGGTAAAGAATCGCCGCAATCATTTGAAGAGTATATCGAAACTGCATCTATCAACTCTTCTAAAATGGTGGTTGCTCTACTTGAAAAACTGACGTCGGTGAGTTTATAAGGTGATTACAAATATTGTTCAAAACCATTTGGACATTATTGTATTTTTTGTAGCGCTCTTAGCTGAGCGCTTCTTTCCTTTGGTTAGTTGGTATCATCCAAACACCTTTTTAACCGTTATTTTCTCTGCACTCGGCGAGCGTTTATACAACCCAACGAACCCCAAAAGCTATCAGTATTTAGCCTCAACTTTGGCTTTTACACTCACTATTTTAGTGATAGTGACATTGATCGTGCTGTTTTTAGAGTTTGCTTTTTACCCTGAGTTATTAAATGGCTTAATTCTATATTTGTTACTCAGTAGCCGCGCTCAAGAGAAGAAATCTTTACGTATTGCCAGATTACTCAAGCTCAATCAAAAAGCGACAGCTAGAGAGCTACTAGCTAGCCTCGTTGCCCGTGATGTATCACGTTTATCGGATCCTGGAATTTGCAAAGCAACGATGGAGTCACTGGTGCTACAAAGTGCACGGCATTATTTTGCCGTTATTTTCTTTTATATACTTGGCGGCGCTATCCTTGCTTTGGTTTATCGCTTACTCACATTAATTCATCAAGCATGGCGAAAAAACCGCAAACCCGACAACCCGTTTTTGGCTCCCATTGCTAAGCTCCTGTTTGTATTGGAGTGGCTACCCACTCGATTAGTAGCATTAACGATTGCAGCAACCAATGCCAGCAAGCAATGTATTCATTATATAAAACACTATGGCAGACACTTTTATCAAACCAATACAGGGTGGCTGTTGAGTGTTACATCGGCTGCTTTGCAAGTGCAGTTAGGTGGCCCTGCCCTATACCAAGGTGAGCGCTTTAATAAAATGCGTGTTGGTACCGATCGCCTACCAAATGCTGATGATATTCCCGCATTAGTCAATCGTTTAAATCAAGCGAAAGCATTTTGGTTACTGCTTATAGTCGGGATTGAAGTAATTAGCCTATTCACAAACTAATCAAAATATAAGCACAAAAAAACCAGCCGCAGCTGGTTTTTTTATTCTGTAGCTTATTTAATTAAGCTAAGGTGATTTTAGCAAACTTACGCTTACCTACTTGGTAAATCTGTGTTGTACCTTTAGCAACTTCAAGCTTAGTATCCGTTACTTTTTCTTCACCATTAATCTTTACAGCGCCTTGCTTAATCATACGCATTGCTTCTGATGTACTTGCTACAAGGTTAGCTTCTTTTAATAAATTAGTGATGAACACAGTGTCTTCAGCAATCGTTACTGTTACTTCAGGGATCTCATCTGGTAATGCATTCTTTTGGAAACGCTTGATAAAATCTTGATGAGCGCCTTCAGCTGCTTCTTCACTGTGGAAGCGAGCAATCATTTCTTTCGCTAGCTCAATCTTGATGTCGCGTGGGTTCGCACCATCAGCAACACGCTGTTTAAGTGCAGCAATTTCTTCGATTGATAAGGCACTTAATAAGTCATAGTAACGCCACATTAGCTCATCGCTAATAGACATGACTTTACCAAACATATCGTTAGGCTCATCAGTAATACCAATGTAGTTACCTAATGACTTAGACATTTTTTGAACGCCATCAGTACCTTCAAGCAGTGGCATCATTAATACTGTTTGTGGCTTCTGACCTTCATCTTTTTGTAATTCACGACCCATTAATAGGTTAAAGCGTTGGTCTGTACCGCCAAGCTCTACATCAGCTTCTAATGCAACAGAATCCCAACCTTGTACCAGTGGATATAAAAATTCGTGGATAGCAATTGATTGACCGCCGGCATAACGCTTTTTAAAGTCATCACGTTCTAGCATACGTGCTACTGTTTGACGCGCAGCCAATTTAATCATACCTGCAGCACCGAGGTTCTCCATCCAAGTAGAGTTGAACGCAACAGTAGTTTTAGCAGGGTCAAGTATCTTAAATACTTGCTCTTTATATGTTTCAGCGTTAGCTAGAACATCTTCACGAGTTAACGGTTTACGTGTTACGTTTTTACCCGTTGGATCGCCAATCATACCGGTGAAATCACCGATTAAGAAAATTACTTCATGACCTAGATCTTGGAAGGTTTTCATTTTGTTGATAAGAACTGTATGACCTAAATGCAGATCAGGCGCAGTTGGATCGAAACCCGCTTTGATCTTAAGTTTCTTACCCGACTTTAGCTTTTCAACTAATTCGTCTTCAATTAATATCTCTTCTGCACCGCGTTTTATCTCAGCTAGAGCGGTTTGTAAATCCACTGTGTATTACTCCAAAAATTCAGCTACCGGGGCGTGGTGGCCTGTCAGGGTTATAAATATAGAGCTAAAAACTTTAAAATTTAGCTAGTTAGCACCAAAAAGCGACACTAGAAAAAAGCCTAACTTAAATAGTTTAAGAAACAGCCCTGAAGGCAGCGCGCATGATTGTTCTTTATACCGCGTTATTGCAATTTTATGAAGGTACTTTAGTTAACTAATCTAGATTTAGTTTAACCATAGGCATCTGCTGCAATTTCAACCAAAAAAGTTTAACGCGCAGGCCAATTCTAGCGTAAAATAGCGCCAGTTTAAATCTACAAAACACTGGTATTTGCTCTATTTTAGGTATATCCTGCGATATTAGTATTTAAATTTCTTGACAGCAGAAAAGGCACGATATGGTTCACGTAGTGCACAAACTTCCCAAAAAACACAAACTGCTTATTCTCGGTTTGGTTTCTGCTATTGTCGGCTTGGCATTATTGCCTTCTGAAAAAGCCACCGCATCAAAGGACAACAGTGCGAACGCACTTGAAATTGGCAAACGCTACGAATTACAAGTTAAAGTTGATGATAACGAAAAACTAACTGAGCTAAATTCGGAGCAAGCAGCAGCAAAACTTCCAGAATACGAGCTTATCGACCATGAAGTACGTAATGGCGATAATTTAGCACTTATATTCAAACGTGCGGGTTTCTCAGCGCAAACATTACACAAACTAGTTAATACCAACGCTGAAACTCGTAAGTTAACAAAAATTCACCCAGGCGAAGTCTTAAGCTTTGCAACGGCCGAAGATGGCTCTCTAGCGCAGCTTCGTTATGTGATTTCAAAAACAGATACCTTATACGTTACATTAAATGACGAAGGTAACTACGACACCGCTATTGATAGCAAAGAAATCGAAACGCTAAGTAAATCAGCTGGCGGTGAGATCTCTAATAGTTTTTGGACGTCTGGTATTGCCGCTGGTTTAAGCGAGCGTCAAATTATGAATTTTGCTGACATCTTCGGTTGGGATGTCGACTTCGCTAATGACATTCGTAAAGGTGACCAATTTGGTCTTATTTACGAAGCTCACTATGTTGATGGTGAGTACATTGGTGATGGTAAAATTATTGCCGCAGAATTTATTAATCAAGGCGAGCGTTATACCGCTATTCGCCATACAGATGGTAACTTCTACACACCTGAAGGCCGTAGCATGAAAAAAGCCTTCTTACGTGCGCCAGTTAACTTTAAGTATATTAGCTCGAGCTTTAATCCTCGCCGCTTACACCCTGTGACTAAGACGGTAAAACCACATAATGGTATTGATTACGCTGCACGTACAGGTACGCCAGTGGTTTCATCGGGTAATGGTAAAGTAATTAAAGCTGGTTATAGTAAGTACAATGGTAACTACGTATTTATTAGCCATGGCACACAGTATGTGACTAAATACTTACACTTAAACAAGAAAATGGTTAGAACAGGCCAAAAAGTGAAGCAAGGCCAAAAAATTGGTACCGTTGGTGCGACAGGCCGCGTAACAGGCCCACACTTACACTATGAATTCTTAGTAAACGGTGTGCACCGTAATCCGAAAACAGTCAAACTACCTAAATCAGAGCCTTTACCGCGCGATGAGCTAGCTAAGTTTAAACCAATTGCTGATAACTTCTTAGCGCAATTACAGCGTAATAGAGAGTTACAACTAGCGTTAAATAAGTAGCTAAGTAAACATAATAAAGCCGCTTCAATTGAAGCGGCTTTTTCGTTTCTGAGACAATTCAAGATAAAACGGTTATGGCGTTATCAAACTAAACTTATTGCCGACTCTATTCATACCTTAAATTAAACACGCTCATTACCGATACAATTATTATCTTAATAATACATAGATAAGCTGAATAATTAGCGAAATCATCACTAGTGGCCAAATATACTTTGCATATTTAGTTGCGCCATCAAGCCCCATTTTAGACTGATACTTTTCAAGTAGCGGTATTAGAATAACCAAGGCAACAAAAAGGCAGAGTAAGATAATAAAAATATTCATGATGGCTTCCTTACACAAGAATCATTTAACTACCTAGTCTATAGACAAAAAAAAGCGCAGTAAAATTACTGCGCCAGTCGGTTGGAAGTAAATCGACTTAGCCAACAATAGCTAACAGAATACCTGCTGCAACGGCACTTCCTAATACCCCTGCTACGTTTGGCCCCATGGCATGCATTAACAAGAAGTTATGCGGGTTGCTCTCAAGACCAACCTTATTAACCACACGTGCTGCCATTGGTACCGCTGATACACCTGCTGCGCCCACTAATGGGTTGATTGGCGATTTAGAGATCTTATTAAGCCCTTTTGCCATAAACACACCTGAAGCTGTACCTATCGCAAAGGCCAAAGCACCTAACACCAAAATACCTATTGTTTCTACGGTTAAGAACTTATCTGCCGCAAGCTTTGAGCCCACCGCTAAGCCTAAGAAAATGGTGGTAATGTTGATGATTTCGTTTTGTGCACTATTACTTAAACGATCAACCACGCCCGATTCACGCATCAAGTTACCCAAGCAAAACATACCTACCAGAGGTGTTGCAGCTGGTAAAAACAAGATGGTTAAACTCAACACCATTAACGGGAAAACAATTTTCTCTTTCTTCGATACAGTACGAAGTTGCGGCATTTGAATTTCACGCTCTTCTTGTGTTGTTAGTGCACGCATAATTGGCGGCTGAATAATTGGCACCAATGCCATGTATGAATAAGCCGCAACTGCGATTGCACCAAGTAAATCAGGCGCTAACTTAGATGCTAAGAAAATAGCTGTTGGACCATCTGCACCACCAATTATGGCAATCGCAGATGCATCTTGTAGTGTAAATTCAAAGCCAGGAATAAAGTTAAGTAGTATTGCACCAAATAGAGTAGCAAAAATACCAAACTGTGCAGCCGCACCTAACAACAACATACGAGGGTTTGCTATCAAGGCACTAAAGTCTGTAAGCGCACCAACCCCCATGAAGATCAAAAGTGGGAACACCCCAGAATCAATCCCGATGTGGTACACATAATAAAGTAACCCACCCGGCTCAGATAACCCGGCCACAGGGATATTCGTTAAAATAGCCCCAAAGCCAATAGGTAATAACAACAGTGGCTCAAAGTTACGTGCAATTGCTAAATAAAGTAACAAGCAACCAACCGCAATCATGATCAATGCCGCAAAGGTAAAATTAGCAATACCCGTGGCATGCCAGAGGTTTAAAACACCATCCATCCTCTGCATCTCCTATGCTAGCGCGATTAGCGCATCGCCAGTGGCAACAGAGTCACCCTCAGCTACTAATACTTCTGCAATTGTACCTGAGTGTACGGCGCGAACTTCTGTTTCCATTTTCATCGCTTCCATGATAATAACCACATCACCTTCATTTACTGTTTGGCCTGGTTTCACTTTCACTTTGAAAATATTACCAGCCAACGGCGCATTGAGTGTTTCGCCTGCTGACGCTGAAGCAGACTGAGGAATTAATTCACTGTCTTTTAAAGTTACTTCTTTAAGCTCACCACCTTGTGCTACGACGACATCGTAAACTTTACCATCAACTTTAACGCTGTATTGCTCCGCTTTTACAGGGCTTGAAGAAGCAGGTTTGCTTTCAGACTTGGCAACTTCACCTGTTGGAATTGCTTCAAACGCATCTGGGTTGTTGCGGTTTTTAATAAATTTAAGGCCTATTTGTGGGAATAATGCATATGTAAGTACATCATCAATCACGTCATCAGCAAGTTCTAAACCTTGCTCTTTGGCTTCACTTAATAACTCAGCTTCAAGTTTCTCAAGTTCAGGCTCTAATTTATCTGCAGGACGACAAGTAATTGCCTCTGCGCCTTCTAGCACTCGTTCTTGCAGCTCTTTATTCATAGGTGCAGGAGTGGCACCATATTCACCTTTGAGCACGCCCGCAGTTTCTTTAGTAATGGTTTTATAACGCTCGCCAGTTAATACGTTAAGTACCGCTTGGGTACCTACAATTTGCGAGGTTGGCGTAACCAAAGGAATAAAACCTAAGTCTTCACGAACACGTGGGATCTCAAGTAATACTTGATCAAGCTTATCAGCCGCGCCTTGTTCTTTAAGCTGGTTTTCCATGTTAGTTAACATGCCGCCAGGTACCTGTGCTAATAAGATGCGACCATCAACGCCTTTTAAGCTACCTTCAAAAGCAGCATATTTCTTACGTACATCACGGAAGTAAGCTGCAATTTCTTCTAATTGGTTTAAATCAAGGCCAGTATCTCGCTCTGTGCCTTCGACAATTGAAACTATTGTCTCCGTCGCGCTATGACCATAAGTCATACTCATTGACGAAATCGCCGTATCAAGCATATCAATACCTGCATCGATTGCTTTTTGATAAGTTGCAGTGCTTAAGCCAGTAGTAGCATGGCATTGCATCGCAATAGGAATAGACACGGTTTCTTTTAGGCCTTTGATCAACTGCTCACAATCATATGGCTTTAATAAACCTGCCATATCTTTAATACAAATCGAATGACAGCCAAGCTCTTCAAGCTGTTTTGCGAGTTTCAGCCACATATCAAGTGTATGTACAGGACTTACTGTGTATGAAATTGTACCTTGAGCGTGAGCTCCCACTTTAACAGCTGCTTTAATAGCAGTTTCAAGGTTTCGTACATCGTTCATCGCATCGAAAATACGAAATACATCAACCCCATTTTTGTGTGCTCGCTCGACAAACTTTTCGACCACATCATCAGCATAATGACGGTAGCCTAAAAGGTTTTGTCCACGAAGTAACATTTGCTGCTTAGTGTTTGGCATTGCAGCCTTTAGTTCGCGAATACGTTGCCAAGGATCTTCACCTAAATAACGGATACACGAGTCAAACGTTGCCCCCCCCCATGATTCAATTGACCAATAACCCGCATTGTCGAGTTTTTCGGCTATGGGTAGCATGTCGTCTAAGCGCATACGCGTTGCCAAAAGAGACTGGTGTGCGTCACGCAATACTAATTCGGTTAATTTTAATTTAGCCATGTTCGAGCTGCCCCGTTATTTTTGTTTATTTCGAAATTGAGCGATTGCAGCGCTTATTGCTGCAATATGTGCCTGAGGCACACCCTGTTGAGGTTGAATTTTTGCTGTTCGCGTAGGTTCTGCACTTGCTGGATCATCAAATCGACCCACTAGTTTTGACATTAAAGTGACTGCTGTAATCAGAATAGTCAGAAAAACAAACACGCCTACCATGCCTGTTACCATCAAACTGGCCGCAGTGGTGAGTAATCCACCTATATCCATACGACTCCCCTCGCTTACTTAAAATAAAAAGTTATTTTTGTTAAATAATTATGCACCAATAATAACAAACCAAAATCATTTGTATAGCACCATTGTAAATTGGTAAAACCAATTAATTTTAAAATAACATGCCGCACATATAATTAACACCCTACATTTCCATCATTCAAAGCCTCGATATAGATGATATAAATAGTCGATATAGCCATAAGTTATATGTTCAGCTATTAACTAAAAACCAGCAAGCGTCTAAAAACCACACACAACAAGGTGTTAGACTTTACCAACCAATAAAAAGTTAAATTGGTCTTACCAATACTGTGACAATCTGATGTTTTCCTCATGCAACTCAATATGAAAAAATATCACTATGAATAACTTACATGCTTACTCGTAAATGTTACCAAGTGATGAACATCTACCAGCATCACAAATAAAGGTAAACCATTGAAATAAAACAAGTAAAATATCTGGCACAGAACTCGCTTCAGTTACATCGAACTTTAGAAAATTTAAATAGCCAAGGAGACCATTATGTTACGCTGGACCATTACTTTTTTAGTTATCGCGTTAATCGCAGCAGTGTTAGGTTTTGGTGGTATCGCAGGAGCCGCTGCAGGCATCGCTAAAATTATCTTTTTTATATTTTTAGTACTACTAGTTATTTCACTGGTATCTGGAGCTCTTAGAGGTAACGCCCCTAAGTAGTTATAAGCAAATAACCACTTAATTTATTTTATTTACAAGGAATTTCGTTATGAAAAATTCAACTTTGAAAGCCGCTACTATCGCTCTATTTTCAGGTCTATTCATCATGGGTTGTGAAGATAACTCGGCAGAAGATGCAGGTGAGCGTATTGATGAAGCAATTACTGATACACAAAATGCTGTTGAAGACGCATGTGAAGAAGTAAAAGAAGGTGTTAACGCAGAAGAAACTAACTGCTAATCACAACACTTTATGAAGAAAGCGGCCAAGTGTCGCTTTTTTTGTGTATGCAAGTTAGCAAGTTAGCAAGTTAGCAAGTTAGCAAGTTAGCAAGTTAGCAAGTTAGCAAGTTAGCAACTCTAGGCTGCCTGCTGCTTGTGTCAAGGAGCTTGCTAACTTTACTCTTTCCCCCAGAAACACTCTAATTTGTTAGGTTTCGCTCCGTTTTGCCCTACGTCATATAGGTCGTCATTTATGGCGACACGTGTTTTATCACACATACGTGACGGGCTAAAGCCCGACTTACAGCCGCATAAATTGAGAGAATCGCGCGAAATAAATTTCACGCCTTCGCGGGGTAAACCCGCAGCTACCTTAAGCTCGTAACTTTACTCTTTCCCCTAGAAACTCGCTAACTTGTTGGGTTTCACTTACAACCCGTTGTGAGGGGTTCATTTGTTGTTACACTCGCTATATGCCACTTCCCATCAACAAAGCCCACTTTTGCTACATCACTCACAGCAAAATCACCAGGTACATTCAAGCGTGTTAAGTTACTTGCTAACTGTTGTTTACAGTATGGACCTGTATCACCATGCATCACTAACACAGGCTTATTGGTGTGCTTTGCGAAGTCACTGATGGCATCACGGTATACTTTAAAAGCATCACAGTTTGAGCGCTGTGATTCACTACAAACTGGTTTACTGGTCGGGTGGTAAATATCAGCCTGAAAGCCAAACACATACGCCTTAGCATCTTGTTGAACGAGTGCTTGTTTTAACCAAATTAAATTGTACTTATCACGTTTGTCGGCTGCATCAAGTGCTGCGCTTTTGTCACTTTTTAAAATTTGCGAGCGACCATTAAAAGTACCCGGTATATGTAAGGTGCGAAACTCAATGCCATCGAATTGCCAACGAGCATTCTCTAGCATTTCAGCTTGTGTTAAATAACCCTGTAACTGTTTTGCTTTTTGTCTATAAGCATCGTCGAACATTAAGCCTTTAACAAAACTTAGCCGTTCGAGCTCATCAAATTGAGGAGTTAATGTGACGCGGTCGCAATCTGTCCACTCATTATCACCTGGGGTGTAAATAAAAGGCTGCGTAGTCAGCGATGTTAATAACGCCTTATTAGTTTGCAAAAGCTTATTCGTGCAAGCAAGCGCTCCTGATTTCATATCGCCAAGGTGCATTAAAAAGCCATGGGGTGTTGCAGCGATTGCCTTAGTAATTTTTCCGTCATTTGCGAGATTAATTTCATCAATCGGGGTGTATGGCATATCGCCCATAACTAAAAAAGTATTTGAAGTCATTGCAAGCGCTAATGACATTGAACTAACAAACATACAACTTACCCCTAAAAATACAGATACCTTAAGCTCTCATAATGACAACTAAATGAAAACCAACTGCGGCAGTTTTTTTCTATCAATGTTAAACTGCTGCCAGTCGAATAAGTGAGTCTGAGAATGACATTAAGTACAAATTACACACTAGATAAACCGTATTATTACGAATGCTTTGATGAGTCTTTACCTTATTCATCACAAGCCAAGCCTAAATACCCGCTGTTGGCATTGTTAATAACCTTAGGCTTATTAGCTTTTTATCAATTAGAGAACCATTATCTGGGCAGCTTTATGATTATGCTTGCTGTCGTTGAGTGTTTATCGTTTTATTACAAGCGCCCATGGTGGGTCGCAAGACAAATGATGAGCCGAGCATCAGGTAGCGAAGTGACCATCACCTTTGATGATGAAGGAGTGAAGGCCGAAAACCCACATAAAAGCTACCAATTAAGCTGGCAACAAATTAGTGAGATTATTGAAACTGAGCGAGGTTATATTTTAAAGGCGCAGCGCGGTATGCAATATATTTCTAAACAAGCGCTAAATGATGAAATAACAGCTGAACTAAATAAAAGAGCCACTCAATGAGTGGCTCTTAAAAATATCTATCGCTGATTAAACATTGCCCGGATTTGGGTTAGATTTCTCTGCTTGGATTCGCATGTAGATTTCTTCACGATGTACTGATACATCTTTAGGTGCATTTACACCAATGCGAACTTGATTTCCTTTAACACCAAGAACAGTAACTGTAACTTCGTCACCGATCATAAGGGTTTCACCTACTCTACGAGTTAGTATTAGCATTCTCTTGCTCCCATGTTCCAAAAAATTAAAAGATTCCGCGTCAAAAACATTCTAATGAAATCTAGACTTAAAAGTAAGTAAAAACTCTAGATCTTATTCATTTTCAGTTAAAAAAACTTTGTGTAGTGCACGTACAGCCAGTTCTAAATATTTTTCATCAATTAAAACTGATATCTTTATTTCTGATGTCGACACAAGCATCACTTTGATGTTTTCTTCGCCAAGCGCATTAAAAAATAAGCTTGCCACACCAGAATGAGATTTCATCCCTACACCTACAGCAGACACCTTGGCAACATTGCTGACCCCTTTAATAGATTCTGCGCTGATACCACCTTGGTTTTTGGTCAGAATTTCGAGCGCTTGCTCAAAATCATTCGTGTGCACAGTAAAAGCATAGTCTATTTTTTCAAAGTTATGATTAACTTGATTAATCATATCTATTTCGATGCCGAATTCTGCGAAAAGTTTCAATATTTTTGCAAGGTTTTCCGTCCCTTGGTGCACGCCATTGACGTAAATCAAACTTTCGTCACGATTAAAGGCGATACCCGACACAATGTTTGCTTGCACATCCGGTTCCTCAAAACTGATCAAGGTTCCTTGATCCGGGTTAAAACTCGATAACACTCTGAGCGGTATATTGTATTTTCCTGCGGCTTCGACACTGCGAATATGCAGAACCTTAGCCCCAAGACTGGCCATTTCGAGCATCTCTTCGAAGGTAACATGGCTCATACGTCGCGCATTTGGTTCAATACGCGGATCAGTGGTGTATACCCCATCAACATCGGTGTAAATTTGACATTCATCCGCATTGACAGCACCTGCAATCTCAACCGCAGAAGTATCTGTACCACCGCGACCGAGCGTGGTGATATTACCTTCAATATCGCGCCCCTGAAAGCCTGCAATTATGGCAATACGGTTATGCTCAAGCTCATGCTTTAGACGAGTCGCAGCAACCTCTTCAATACGCGCTTTACCAAACATATTGTCGGTGCGAATATTAACCTGATCGGCAAGTAAGCTTACCGCTGAATGACCACGTTTAATGATAGCCATTGCCAATAAAGAGACTGAGACTTGCTCACCTGTGGTCAGCAATACATCAAGCTCACGAGCGCTAGGTCGAGAATCGATTTGTTTAGCGAGTTCAATAAGACGGTTAGTTTCTCCCGACATAGCCGAAAGCACTACCACAACTTGGTGGCCTTGTTGCTTAGTTTTTACAACAAGGTCGGCGACGGCCTCAATTCGCTCTATTGAGCCAACTGAGGTGCCACCGAATTTTTGGACGATAAGTGCCACTAGTGATTAAGAACGCTCAGTTAACCAGCCAGTTACACTTTCTAAGGCTGCAGTAAGGTTCTCTGGCTGAGTACCACCTGCTTGTGCCATATCAGGACGACCACCGCCCTTACCGCCTACTTGTGCAGCCATGTGATTTACAAGCTCACCAGCTTTCACTTTACCTGTTAGGTCTTTAGTTACACCCGCGATCAGGCTTACTTTATCGCCATTGGCTACACCAAGCGCAATTACACCTGAACCAATCTTAGTTTTCAGGTCATCAACCATGCCACGTAGTGCTTTAGATTCAGTACCAGCAACATCAGCTACCAGAAGTTTGATACCATTCACTTCAACTACAGAGTCAAGTAACGATGCCCCTGCCGCACTTGCTAGCTTGTCGTTAAGCTGGGCAATTTGCTTCTCAAGACCTTTTGACTTCTCAAGTAATGCTGTCACTTTTTCAAGTACACTGCTGCTATCACCTTTTACTAGCGCTGCAACATCATTTAGCTGTTGCTCTTGCTCACTAACATAGGCAACAGCTTCTGCACCTGTTACTGCTTCGATACGGCGAATACCTGCCGCGATACCACTTTCTGACACAATTTTGAATAAGCCGATATCACCAGCACGCTTAACGTGAGTACCACCACATAGTTCAATTGAGTAATCACCAATGGTTACTACGCGAACTTCGTCGTCGTATTTTTCACCGAATAATGCCATTGCACCTTTTGCTTTGGCATCTTCAATAGCCATTAGCTCAGTTTCAAGAGCAAAGTTACGACGGATCTCATCATTCACTGCGCGCTCGATTTGACGTAATTCGTCTTTTGTTACCGCTTCAAAGTGAGAGAAGTCAAAACGTAAACGCTCAGGGTCAACAAGTGAACCTTTTTGATTTACGTGCTCACCTAAAATTTGACGTAACGTCTCGTGCAATATGTGTGTTGCAGTGTGGTTTTTCTTGATGCTATCGCGACGTGCTGCATCAATTGTTGCCTCTGCTTTATCATTTGTACCAATGCGTCCTTGAACACGACCGTGGTGCGCAAATGCGTTACCAAGCTTAGTAGTGTTAGTGACTACGAACTCACCACCAGCGACTTTTAACACACCCGTATCACCAACCTGGCCACCAGATTCAGCATAAAAAGGTGTACGGTCTAAGATTGCGATACCTTCTTGACCATCTTCAAGTACAGAAACTGATTGACCTTCAGAGAAAAGCTCAACCACGGTGCCAGTGTAATGCTCTGCATCGTAGCCTTTAAAGTCAGTGTGTTTTTCTGACTTAAGTTGTTGGTTGTAATCAGCACCAAACTTACCAGCTTGCTGTGCTTGCTTACGCTGTACAGCCATACATTCTTGGAAGCCGTGTTCATCAATCGTCATGAAACGCTCACGCGCCACATCTGCTGTTAAGTCAGCAGGGAAACCGTAAGTGTCATAAAGCTTGAACACTAAGTCGCCAGGGATCACATCACCTTGGATGTCAGTTAGGCTTTCTTCTAAAATAGCAAGACCACGCTCAAGTGTTTTACCAAACTGCTCTTCTTCAATACGTAGTACTTTCTCGATAATTTCTTGTTGCTTAGCAAGCTCTGGGTACGCTTGGCCCATTTGTTCGATTAGAGCAGCAACTAGCTTGTAGAAGAACGCACCTTTCGCGCCTAGCTTATTACCGTGACGAACTGCACGACGAATAATACGACGTAACACATAGCCACGGCCTTCGTTTGATGGCATAACGCCATCAGATACTAAGAACGCACATGAACGAATGTGGTCAGCAACAACGCGTAGTGATTTATCATCTAAGTCTTGCGCGTTTGTTACTTTAGCTGCAGCGGCAATAAGTGCTTGGAATAAATCGATTTCGTAGTTTGAGTGAACGCCTTGTAAAATTGCAGAGATACGCTCAAGACCCATACCTGTATCAACAGACTGCTTAGGAAGAGGTTCCATTGTGCCGTCGGCATGGCGGTTATACTGCATAAATACTAGGTTCCAGATCTCGATGAAACGGTCACCGTCTTCTTCTGGAGAGCCAGGAGGACCACCCCAAATTTCTTCACCGTGATCGTAAAAGATTTCAGAACATGGACCACAAGGACCCGTATCACCCATTGACCAGAAGTTATCGCTAGTTGCAATGCGAATAATGCGATCTTCACTTAGACCCACTTCTTTATGCCAAATGTTGAAGGCTTCTTCATCATCGTGATAAATGGTTACTAGTAGCTTTTCTTGCGGTAGTTTTACAACATCAGTTAGAAACTCCCACGCAAACTTGATTGCGTCTTGCTTGAAGTAATCACCAAAGCTGAAGTTACCTAACATTTCAAAGAATGTATGGTGACGTGCAGTGTAACCTACGTTTTCTAGGTCGTTATGTTTACCACCTGCACGCACACAACGTTGTGAGCTGGTCGCACGTGAGTAAGGGCGGCTTTCGGCACCTAAAAATACATCTTTAAATTGCACCATACCGGCGTTATTAAATAATAACGTGGCATCGTTACCCGGGATCAGCGAGCTTGAAGGAACAATTTGGTGTTGTTTAGAGGCAAAAAAGTCTAAGAACTGTTGCCTGATCTGTGCGGTAGTCATATGCTGCATGTGAAAATCTCACCCGTTTATTGCTGTGCTTGCATTGCAAAATCAATTTGTTCGTAATTAAAGCCTCGATACATCAAGTAGCGTACACGTTTCGCTCTTTCTTTATGGTCGAGTTCTTTACCTGAATTTGAAAACTTCTTTAAATATGCGTCCTGCGCGAGTTCGAACCAATCGACTTCGAACTCCTCGAGCGTCTTATCTAATAATGCTCGGTCTATCCCTTTTGCCATTGCTTCGCTCTGAATGCGTTTTGCACCATGATACTTAGCTAAATGGCGGCGTACAAACCCTTCACAGTAGCGCTGTTCGTTGATAAAGTTGTGTGACTCACACCAGTCTAACAAGCGTTCTGTGAACTCCGGCGACGCCTCTTTTTGCAGTAACTTTCGTGTTAAATCTCGACGCGAATAATCTTGTCGAGACAGTAACCAAAGTACATAATTCTTTAACTTTTGTTCTTTATCATCCATTACGCGTCAAAGCGTCCTGATTGTGACTGTGCTTCAGGTGCTTTTGTTTGGTCATCACCTTTTGGCACAACCGGCATAAAAATAGCCTGAAAAGACACAAAGAAACTAATGTAACAAATTGGCATTAAAACCAATAGAGGAATAAATGATAAAGGAATACAGATTACCATTAAAACGGCGCAAATTAGACCATAAACACTCAGTGGTGCCATATTATGGTAGAACACCATGAATGAGGTTTTTAAAACCTGAAACATATTGCTTTGTTTTTGAAAGTAAACCAATGGCACTGCATAAGCAAAAGCTGTTAGATACACACAGATAGCCAATAGAAATACCGCAACTTGCCCCATTGAAATGGTTGCCAATAAATCTGTAATGTGTGTTTGGTTCTGCGGATCAAAAGTCTGGCTCGAAATAACTGCGTAGGCATCAGCAAAAATGAAATTAGAAAGTAAGGCTAATAAAATACCTGCTGCCATCTGATACACTGCAACGCGCACTAAACCTATACGGTTTCCTTTATTACTAAACGGCTTAAAGATATCAGCTTGGCTGATAGTCCCGCCTTGTTGTTTTGTTAATACAGCTTGATAAAAACCAGCCATCAAAAACGGGGTTACAAATGCACCAACAACTTGCAGTAAAGGTAGCAGCAATGCCAAAAAGCTAATTATCACGATTAGCAGGTGCATTAAAATAAAGGTAAACGGTTGCAGCTTAAAGATTTCCCATCCAGCTTTAAACCATTTAACGCCTGCACCTGCTTTAAAAATACGTACTTCGATCGACATAGTTTCTCATTCAATAACAACAAAACGCACCGAGTATAACTGGGTGCGCTACTTGTTTATAGTCACCTATAGTGAAAATTACTCAGGCTTTTTAATTTTTTTAATATCAAGCATGTGCGAGCCATGTTTGATTTTCGTTTCGAGGTAAGCTCGGTTACCTACCACACCCGCTTTGATGTGTGCATGAGTGCCAACCACCGACTCAACCTCAATGCCTGCATCACGCAGTGCTTTAAGCTTATTTGGGTTGTTTGTCATTAACTTAACGTGATTTAAGTTAAGCGCTTCTAACATTAACACTGCGTCTGAAAAGTCACGCAAATCGTCAGCAAAACCCAAGTGGTTATTCGCTTCGTAAGTATTCATGCCTTGTGACTGCAATACATACGCATCAATTTTATTGTATAAACCAATGCCACGGCCTTCTTGGCGTAAATATAGTAAAATGCCACCTTGCTGGTGCATCATTTCGATACACTCATTTAATTGCTCACCACAATCACAACGAGACGAGTGAAATACATCTCCCGTTAAACATTCTGAATGCATACGAATTAATGGTACGTCTTGCTCTGTGTCGGCTTGATTAAAAACTAAAGCAACATGCTCTTGGCCATCTTTTAAGCCACTGAAAGATACGATTTCTGCAGGGATATCACTGTTTTTGCCAACATTCAGCTGGACTCTTGCTCTTACTTGCGCCACGACAAATCCAAATTAAAAAATAAATGCGATACTGCAAATGTGATTACAACAGCTTGAAGGTTGTAAGGATGCAACATACGACGAGTGATAACTAATATTGAGGCAGTTACCAGCAATTCAAGTATTATACACTCAAACCACCCCAAGATACGAGCTTTGCGCCTCGCTTTAGTGGCGCTAATAAAGTACCTTAAAAGCTCTACCCTCTACAGCTAGGCTATTGAATTAAAAAAATTACTTAATAAACCTTTGCAAATATTCGAAAAAATAGATTAGTTTAATCTCAATAAACCGCTAAGCCTTTTTTCAAACCATTAATAAAAACAACAATAATAGGGAATGTTATGAAAAAAGCCTTCGTGCTAATTTGTAGCGCCCTGCAACTAAGCCTGCCAATCATCAGTTCAACGAATCATACTTCGTACCTTAAACCTTAACAGTGACACATCGAGTGTAATTTGCTACCTTGCACCTAATGATGATAATAATTATCATCAACAAGTATTAATCCCCCCTTCTCTGGGCAAAATAATAAGGACTATTATGAAAAAAAGCTCACTTGCCTTATGCATTACACTACTGTTTAGCCAGCAAGGCATTGCCAATGAAACGACCACCCAAGAATTTAACGAGACCTACCGCGCTTATGTCGCCGCTGTAGAAAATAAGCAAGACAGTAGTGAGCTTGCCAAAAAAGCGTTTGAGCTTGGCAAAGAAATTTATGGAGAAAGCGCCGACAACACCGCTAATCTTGCTATTAACTATGCAAACAGCCTTGCTGAATACAAACAAGAACAACGCTTTGAGTTATATCGTACAGCCTACGAAATACTAGAACAAAACCATGGCAAGCTAAGTGTACAAGTGTATGACTCATTAATCGGCATGGCAGAATCAACTCCCTCAGCAAAGCGTGCTGATACATATCTTGATGATGTCATTGCTATTGCTGAAAAACAAAACTCAGCCAAGCTTGTTGCAGATGCAAAAATGACCGCCGCTCGTATCCTCGCTTACAAAGGTAGTGGCGAGCGCTATTACACAGCAAAGGAATATCTTGAAGAAGCCGATAAGTACTACCAAGAAAACTTACCAAATAACGCAGTTGATCGGATCAGTGCAGACTTTTTAGTTGCCGCATTTGCAGAAAATCAACGTAAATACAGCACCGCCATTGAACGTTTAAATCACGTAGTTAGTGTATTTGATCAAGAGTTAGACTTTGATCATCAAACCGAATTAAACGCCCATTCAAAGCTAGTTCACTTATACGAAAAAACAGGTAAAAGCGACGAAGCAACTAAACATTGCTTAGCGATAGCGAAAATGGTGCCATGGAAAGAGAGCCAAGAACAAGAACCGTTATACCGCGTGCATCCTAAATATCCAAAATCAAAAGTTCAACGTATGGAAGATGGCAGTGTCGTAATGGAGTTTGAAGTAACCACGTCTGGCTTTGTAGACAACATAACTGTGGTAGGTTCTGAGGGTGGCTCTGCATTTGAAAGAGAAGCGATTAAAGCAGTAAAACAATGGCGTTATGCCCCTAAGTTTGAAAACGGTCAAGCGATTGCTGCGACTTCTCGTGTGCAATTAGACTTTAAAATCAACAACTAAATAACAGGGTCGCAGTGCGACCCTTTTTTATACCAATTCGCTTTATTAAGTGATCTATTTTGAGGCAAGAAAACCTCGTTGATAGCAAGGCAAAAATTTCGTTATTTAGTTGTTCTAAATCAGAAATTTTTAACGTAGATAGCGACAGGTTTAATCCCTCAAAATGATTAAGTATTATTGCGGATTGGTATCATAGCTTTTTAAGCAGGTTATCGGCTGCATCCTCAATTAAATCGAGTACCTTTTCAAAGCCTTGATCGCCACCATAATAGGGATCGGGGATTTCGCTCTCTCCTGCATCACCATGACTTAAAAACAGCGACAACTTATATTCTAAGTGCTCTGGGCACATGGCATGTAAATCAGCAAGATTTTGCTTATCGGCTGCGAGAATTAAGTCAAACTCATGAAAATCAGCTCGAGCCACTGGTCGCGAATAAATCCCTTTAAAACTATAACCGCGCTTTTCAGCTGCTGCTTTTGAGCGTGAATCTGGAGGATTACCTTGGTGGTAACCAATGGTGCCAGCAGAATCAACTTTGACATTGACACCCAGCGCCTTAGCACGACTTCTAAGTACCGCTTCAGCAGTAGGTGAACGGCAAATGTTGCCTAAGCAAACAATCAAAACCTTTTTCATTATTCGTCCTTAAAATTGCTTTAAGATTGACTCATCATAACGTTCTGCATCAAGAGTAAGGTTGTATTTATCTGCAACATTATCAAGCTCTGCCTGCTTAATTGCCAGCTCATCCATGGTAATGGTGTTGTCATCGAGCTGCCATAACAAACGCGAACCAGCATAGCTGTATTGAATTGCTAATAAAGCATCTGCATTGCCTTCACGCCCTGCTGCTTTTAACTTTGGCATTTTACGGGTGATTTTATTAAGGGCTTTTTTAAGCTCCCACACATACACTATTTCAGTCATGTAATCATGATTGCGGTATTTATTAAGCACAAAGCCCACCAGCAAACTACACACAACAACACCTAATAGGTTCCAATGAAAATGACTACCGCTTGAGTCAGGGAATAACGCAATTAGCGTTTGTGAAATGGCTAAACTGCCAATGGCTAAAGCAATTACACAGGCAATAATCACTTGGTTTAAATGTTTACGGTAACGTGCTTTGTCTATTTGAATAAGTTTCATAACAACCTAAAAAGTCACACTAAAATTAGTGAAGAAATAAAAAGTGAAAAAAATTTCACCCCTTTTTTATTTGCCAGCCGTTTTAGCTATGAAAGCAATTATCCAAAGAGGAACGGCTATGCATACTTTACCACTAAACTCAGCAAGCTTGAATAACAGCAAGACGGCTTTAAAGACAACCGCAGCAATTATTGGCGGCGGTGTCATGACCTTTGCAGCATTTGCATTTATGCAGTACTTAATTTCTGCTGAGCAAAGAGCCGATGTAAAAACAGGCCCAGATATCACGGTTGAAATTTATGAAGTACCCAAAGACTCAAAAGTACAAGTAAAGCAAACACTGCCGCCGCCACCAACTGCAAAAATGCCACCAAAAACGCCACCGCGCCCAGCGATTGATAACCCTGATACAGTTGTGGTAGCAGATTTAACACCAACAATGACATTCGATAACATTGGCGACACGCTAAGCAAAAGCATTAATCAACCAACGGGAGATGCAACGCCAATTGTGCGCATAAACCCTAAGTACCCACCAGTAGCAGCTCGTGATGGTATTGAAGGCTGGGTGCAAATTAGCTTTAGCATTTCACCGACTGGTGAAGTGATTGACCCTGTTATTATTGATGCTGAGCCTAAGCGAGTATTTGACCGTGAAGCAATTCGCGCTATTAAACGTTGGAAATATCGCCCTAAAGTTGTTGAAGGTGTGGCACAATTACAAGCAAACCAAAGTGTTCAACTTGATTTTAAAATAGATGGATAACTGCCTATGCTAATGAGCATCAAGACATGGTTATTTGACAAGCCAAACACAGATTGTTTGGCGCAGTATGCCAAAACGGGCGACAACCGTTACCTTAACCAACTCGTTGCTCAATACGGGAATGATCTTTATCACTACCTAGTCACCCAAAGTGATAAAGATCTGGCCCTTGATATATGCCAGCAAACCTGGTTAAAAGTCATTGATAAACGCGACTTTTACAATGATCAGAACACCCCAAAAGCGTGGCTTTTCCGGTTAGCACGTAATTTATTAATTGATGAATTTCGTAAGCAACAAAAGTTCGTTGAGTTAGAAGACAACCAACTATTTACTGAATGTCAGGATACAAGTTATCACTACGACTACGAAGCCTTTGATAAAGCACTAATGGCACTTAGCTTTGTACAACGTGAAGCGCTGACCTTACAACAAGAAGGCTTTAGTCTCGAAGATATTGTTGCTATCACACAAAGTAACCCAGAGACCATTAAAACTCGGCTGCGATATGCCCGTCAAAACCTGAAACAACAACTAGGAGGCCATCATGAAGCGTAACGACGAGCAACTCGATACTGATTTAAAAGCACATTTTCAAAAGCGTAAAGCACAGCACAGCTTAAGCAGCGACGAGCTTTCACACATGCAAAAACCACAGTCAGCCACACCAACACCACAGCGCTTTTTAGGCCTACAAATGACCGGAGTTTTTGCTGCTTTAGCCATTCTTGGCTTTGTCATGCTGCAATACAACAACCGCGAGTTAACCGATGTTTATGCGGTGGATTTATCAGATTATCAATGGCTTGAGGTACACGAACTCGACGCCAAAGGCAGCTATGTGAGTAACCTTAAACAACAAAAACAAAACCTAGATACTAACTACCAACAAGCACTTGCAAATCACCAAGCCCGCACCAGCTTCACAGGGCGTTTAATAAGCGTTGATAACGACTGGTATATAGCCGACTGCGAGCAAAATGTCCTTGTACAAATAAAACAATCACTACTTGAAGAGCTACAAAAACACGGCACCCTAGATACCCACATTCACCAAGGTGACCTACTCGCCCTAGACCAAAACAAACAAGGCCAAATCATCGCACTCAAACAGTTAACCCATGAGGCGGAAAAGTGTAAAGCTTAAAAGCAGCGGTCAGCTCTCAGCCGTCAGCTATCAGATTTAAAACAAGTTAGCGAGTTACAAGGGGAAAGAGTAAAGGAGTACCGTAGGCGTGAAATTTATTTCGCGCGATGGTTCAACGAGCCATCAGCTTTCAGACTGACGGCTAAACCTCCGCTCTTTACCTCGCTTTTCCTACCAATAATCGCACATTGCTCTAATGTTAATAACACTTTAATGCTGAACCAGCTAGGCTAGTAACATCGTGTTTAAATATTATGGAGTTACCATGAAAAGGTCTTTGTTTAACAGTTTAATCATCGCCTCGATTAGCTTGCCGAGTTTGCAAGCCTGTGCCCAGCCGGAGCAAAAAATTCCTCTGGATGCTAGCGCTAATAACTACAAACTAGAATTAGTAAGCGAAGGAATTCAAATACCTTGGGGTATGGCTTGGCTTAACGAGCGCGACTTACTCGTTACCGACAGACGTGGTGAGCTTAGGTTAATTCGTGATGGCAAACTCGTTGAGCAAACAGTTAAAGGAACACCTAAAGTACATGATGAAGGTCAAGGGGGCTTATTAGACATAGAGCTTGATCCGAACTTTACCGAAAATGGCTGGATTTACTTTTCGTACTCGGGCTATGAAGGCGATGGTGAGGGTTACAATACCTCGATTATGCGCGCCCGCTTTAAAGATATGACGCTCGTCGATCAGCAATTATTGTTTGATGGCGAGCCAAATATTAAAACAACAAAACACTATGGTTCACGTATTGAGTTCGACAAAGAAGGTTACTTGTACTTCTCTATTGGCGACCGTGGCAAAAGAGACGTTCACCCACAAAGCCTTGACTATGATGCAGGCAAAATTCACCGTATCAATAGCGATGGTTCTATCCCTAAATCAAACCCGTTTTATAACCATAAAACAACTCACAAAAGCATTTATTCATATGGACACCGAAACCCTCAAGGTATGGCAATGCACCCTGAAACGGGGGTTATATGGAGTCATGAACATGGCCCTCGTGGCGGCGATGAAATCAATATAGTTAAAGCAGGTGCAAACTATGGTTGGCCTGAGATCACTTATGGGATCAACTATATTGGTACAAAAATTACCGACGAAACCAGTCGCGATGGAATGGAACAACCTGATTGGTATTGGGTACCTTCAATTGCCCCATCAGGCATGGAGTTTATCATCAGTGATAAATACCCACAGTGGCAAGGTCAAATTGCCGTAGGCTCGATGAAGTTTGGTCACCTTGTTTTGGTGAAACTTGATGGTAACAAAGTAATAGGCCACAGCAAGGTATTTGAAGGTGTAGGTCGTGTGCGCAGCCTTGCCACCCATCCTAATGGTGATTTATATCTTGGTGTTGATGGTGTGGGTGTTTATAAGGTTGTACCGAAAATATAGCTTTCAGTTTTCAGCCGTCAGCTATAAGATTTAATACAAGATAGCGAGTTACAAGAGTAAAGTCGCAAGCTTTTAGGTAACAGCGGGTTTACCCCTCGTAGGCGTGAAATTTATTTCGCACGATGGTTCAACGAGCCATCAGCTTTCAAACTGACGGCTATCAGACTTGAATATGCGAGTTATCGAAATTCAAGCAATAAAAAACCACAGACTTCTCTGTGGTTTTTTATTTATAACTTAAGGCTCAAAGCTATTACTTATAAAACAATAATACTTGTCACTAGGTAAGCGATGAAGGTTAACGCGCCGCCGAATAAGGCGTATGGCATTTGGGTTTTAACGTGAGTTAATAGATCACACCCAGATGCAATGGCCGACACCGCGCTGGTATCTGAGATTGGCGAGCAGTGATCGCCAAACACACCACCACCTAAAATAGCCGCAATGACCAATGAAGGTGGTAACCCTAAAGCTTGAATGAGCGGTACACCAATCGGAATAAGAATTGCGAAAGTGCCCCACGAGGTACCTGTGGTAAATGAAATCACCGCACCGGTTAAAAACAGTACTGGCACAACCAAGTATATAGGTAAGAAATCACCCACAAGGCCTGCTACAAACACACCTGTACCTAAGTCTTTTAAGCTGGCGCCTAAGGTCAGCGATAACAATACAATAGCAACCAGTGGTAACAGCTCTCCCATACCTTTAAAGCCGATATCCACCAGCTTATGGTGAGTAAAGTCACGAGAGCTGATCATTAAGAAGTAAGCTACAACACACGCTAAAATAGTTGCATACAGCACTGATTTAGAACCACTGCCACTGGCAATATCACCATCGCCAGTCCAGAACATAAAGCCAACCATACTACCAATTAAAGTAATAAGCGGAACAAGCATATAACGCGCTTTTGAGCCTTTAACTTCTTCAGTCAGTTCGGTTTCTTGTTGTTCAATATTTTCTTCAGCTTGCTTTAATGGGCCATGTACCTTGTCAAAAGTAATAGTGTAAAACACGATGAGCAAAGTAATAATGGCGTAAAAGTTATAGCCAATACTGCCCCACAATACCGATACCGCCGACTCTTCCATTTCGTAATTGCCAAGTAGGCCCAGCACGTAAGCGCCCCAGCCATTTAGCAAGATTAAGATACACACAGGAGCGCTGGTACTGTCGATAATATAAGCAAGGCGTGCTCGGCTCATTTTGAATTTATCGAATAAACCACGCGATAAAATCCCCGAGGTTAATACACTTAAGTTCGATTCAATGAATACCGCAATACCTGAGAACATGGTTAAGTAACCCACTTGGCGCTTACTTTTGGCAACCCCTTTGTTCATCAGTAAATTAACTGTAGCAGCCACACCGCCAGATTCACGAATGTAAGCAAGTAAAGCACCAATTAGAATACTAAAGATAAGGATACGGCTATTACCAGGGGAGCTGGCAACTTCAATAACTCGCTCAATGGTATTGATAAAGGTGAAAAACAAGGTATTACCTTCACCATTCAGAGCAAGTAAAAACTCAGACGACGCAACCGCGACCAATAACGCCATGATCACTTCTTTGCGCCAAAACACAATTAAGATAGCAATCAAGGGTGGTAAAATTGAATACCAAGACATAAAAACCCTTTTAAATTAAGAACAACATTTTATTTTTATTATGCGAAAACTCGCTAAGCTTAATGGCTTTGCCACTAAACTCAACTTAATTCGACTAGTGATTTAATATACTCTCATAAATCAGTGAGATAATAGAGCCATACTTACCCGTTTCGAAACGTTTGCCAACAAACTCGTAATTTTCTTGCGAACCTTCAATAGGTGTATGACGAGCATTAGTTAGTAGTACGATGGCAAGGTCATACTCGGGATCTATTACGGTTACAGTGCCAGTCCAGCCTGTATGACCAAAAGCTCGCGGGCTGGCATAAGGGCCAAAATGCCATTTACGCGCTTGATGCCCAGCTCGTCGCCACCCTAAGCCATAGGTCTCATCACTCGCCTCTGGCTTTGTAAATTGTTCGAGTACTTGCGGTGTAAAAATCTGCTTGTTATCGTAGCCGCCACCATTAAGTAGTACTTGCATTAACACTGACAAGTCACTGGCGGTACTAAAAAGCCCTGCATGTCCTGCTACGCCACCCAAGGCATAAAACGCTTTTTCGTCATGTACTTCACCTTGTAGTACATCGGTACGAATATTTTCAAACTCGATGCGTCCACCTCGGGTGTTACCATTAATCTCAGTGGCGGCAATTTGTGAGGCTAGAAAACCTTTTTGCAGCGGGTTATAAACTGTATGCGTTAAACCAAGCGGCTGATAAATTTGGCTTTCAACATAAGTATCGAGCGCCATACCACTAATGCGTTCAACCAGTACACCTAGCAACATATAATCGATATCAGAATATAAGTGTTTTACGTTACGGCCAGCGACGAAAGGGACGCCAGTTAATAGCAGGTTTTTAGTACGCAGGCTGTTTTGCGAAAAAAAGCGCTCACCAAATTTATTATCTTTGCGATGAAAATCAACCACTGCAGGGTAACCCGCAGTGTGTGTGAGTAAATCTTTTACTAAGCGCTGCTCACGCCCGCTGCCTCTAAATTCTGGCAGGTAATAAAATAAAGGTTTCTCTACGTCTAGTTTACCTTCGCTGGCAAGCTTCATGAGTGCAAAGTTAGTGGCAAACATTTTTGAGTTTGAAGCTATATCAAACAAGGTATCGTTTTGCATGGCTTGTGGGCTGTTAAGCTCACTGCCATCAGCATGATACTTCTTAGCCGCACCATAATGGCTTAATTTAATCAGTTTGCCATCTTTAACAACGGCAAGTACAGCGCCCGGAAAGCCCTCTTTAATCTCTTGATTAATTAATTCATCAACGGCACTAAAACGCTTTTGAGTGCTGTTTTTATCAAGCTTTGGATAGGGAAAACGTAAGGTTAAGCTTGCCCCTTCAGGCAATACATTCTCTACTTTATAAGTGTTAATGCCATTATGGGTACGCTTAGCTAAACTGTATTGATATATTTTTTCAGCTGTTAATGGCGATGCTATATTAATTTTTTCGCCATTTATAAAAATGTCAGCACTGGTTGCATCCTGATTTTCAATGATGATCTCCCCGCGACCTTTATAAGCTGTAAATGTACCTCTGTCATTAACAAGCGCGCGACTACTCGGATCAAGCGCAGGAATTCGCGCGATTACTTGTGCATTAGAAAGTGTTTTTGGCTCTGGCTCAACCGCTTGCTGTTGTTGCTGGTATTCTTGGAATAATCGCTCAAGCTTTTTAGGAAAGTATTTATCTAATAAAGCAAATAACACTGCAGCACTTCTTGCATCATTATTACCGCTTACATGCCAAGGCAAAAAGTGCATTTGAAAAGCACTTAAAGCATCTAGCGTTTGCGAATCAAGCTGCCCCGTTGCAATCACCTCATAGCCGTAGCTGCGCAGCGCTTTTTGCATCAACTCAACTGATGGTTTTGATGCACTAAATACTTGCCAATATTTATCAAGGGTGTCGCTGTCGTACCACGCACCGATACCCGCTTTATATAGTTGATACCAAGGAAAGCGCGGACCAGGGTCGTTCTTACGGCTTGGGGCTATATCAGAATGGCCAATAACTTGAGTTGGGCCAATATCAGGGTTACGAGCAAGAATATCTTTACTTAACTTTATTAATAGCTCTATTTGCTTGGCGTCATAGTCTGGAAAAATACATAACTTACTAGCGTCATTTTCCATCGCAAGCTTAGTTTGCTCAGGAATATGACACGTTGGTACATTCACTATTTCAATACCAATTGAATGGTCATTTAAATCTTCTCGGCCTTGCCAAAAACTGCGTCCGGCGTGCCATGCTCTGTCTTTTTCATCAACGAGCTGAATAATTTCTAAATCGTCTTTTGGATAACTTGGATCGCCTGACTCAGGTAATAAATAATGAGAGCTCAAGCCCCCTTCATCGACTAAAGCGTGCATTGATTTTTCGTAATCAATGGCGGTGTAATGCATTACTAAAAACTTAACACGGTGGCTATAATTAGCTGACTGTGTGTAGGTATATGGATTACTGGCACAGCTTACTAATAATGCCGCACTACTGAGATAACACAGCTGTTTAAGAAATGTTTTCAAAGGGGTAAAACTCATAACAGATTCATACCTGATGATTTAAGCGTTGACGATTCTCAGCAATACAGTAGCAACACCTACTTAACATGTAAAATATTTTATTTCACAAATAAAGAATAAAAAGCATATATTATCGATAAGCTACTAAAAATAGAGCTATCTCAATAATTAGTGTTGTATCTATTATGGAATAAAACTATATTATTCCATCTAAATTAAGAAAAATATTCCAAACTTAGGTTAGCTAAAACAAAAATAAGTCGTCGTGTTAAGCAAACAATGCGCCCAAGCCCTGTGTTTATAATTGAACCATTGCTTTGCGTTTTGACTAAGTTAAGCAAACAAAGTGAGCCCTATGTCTACTTTTGTAAAAATAAAAGCCTTACGTCAATCTCTATCGAGCAGCGAAGCCAAGCTTGCTGACTTTACGTTAAATTCTGCGAATGCTATTCGTAATTTATCATCGGTTGAACTAGCAAAAGTGGTTGGTGTAAGCCAATCAAGTGTGGTGAAGTTTTCACAAAAATTAGGTTATAAAGGCTTTCCTGCTTTTAAGCTTGCGGTAATTGATGCCCTTAATGATGAAAGCAGCGAACCTAAGCTACATGGTAAAATCACCCTTAATGACTCGCTAGAGCAAATCGCCGAAAAGCTATTAAGCAGTAAACTGGCGGTATTAACCGAAACCAAGAACCTAAACGAAGCGCCGGCAGTCGAAAAAGCAGTAGAGCTATTAAAATCTGCAAAACGCATTCTAATTTGTGGTTTAGGTGGCTCGGCTCTGGTTGCAAAAGATTTTTCTTATAAATTACAAAAACTCGGTATGCCAGCAATTGCGGAGCCGGATGGGCACGCACAACTTGCGTATGTGGCGACGTTTTCAAAAGGTGATTTGGTCATTGCGATAAGTGAATCAGGTATGACTCGCGAAATTGCCGAAGTTGTAAAGCAAGCCAAGAAAAATTCAAGCTCGGTGATCTCAGTCACAAAATTTGGTAGTAGCCTTGTAGCCGACTCAGCAGATGTAAAGCTTTATTCGGTTGCTGAAGGCGAATCTGTGCGTTTATCATCAATTTTAGCGCGTACGGCACAAGATTTTGTAATCGACATTTTGTTTATCGCCCTAACGCAATCGAGCCGCCAAGGTCGCAAGTTACTAGAACATTCTAATGAAGTTGTTGGGGAATTTAAGAATAACTAATTTCTTATTTTCTACGATAAGAACACTAATAAGCAGCTCTGGCTGCTTTTTTAGTGCCTGAATTTTACCTTAAATTAACGACTCAATACTGCCTTCACCCCATATAATGCTTCTGTTAAGCAACTGACTAAGAAGTCATAATTTCTTACAAAATTGTACTAAGAATAAATTAGCACCCTGCTAAAGCAAGTCATTACTGAGCTTTACCTAAAATCGGTTATATATTTTATTCCTAAAAACCAACCTTTAAATGAAAAAATATTCTTGACCAACTTAGATAACACCTGTTTAATATGTGGGCAACATAATTTTAAAGTTCATAAGTCTCAATTGGGTAAGTAGTCCAGCAAAGCATATAAATATAAGGACGGGAAACAATGAAACAACATGCATCCACACTCGCAATGAGCTATATAGCAAAAGCGACAAGCAATGCACTTCGCGCAAAGAAAACAGCCTTCACCGGTGTTGTTATGGCCGCAGCTCTAGCCAGCGCGCCAGCCTTTGCAAATCTAACCGGCGGGATCAAAGGTAAAGTGTCATCACCTAAAGCGCAGCAGTCACTGGCGGGGATCACAGTTACAGCAAAAAGTAATGTGATGCCAAAACCACGTACAGTCGTTACGCGAGAAGATGGCAGCTACGACTTACCGCAATTAAAACCAGGTACTTATGAACTGACTTTCACTGATAAAAACGGTGTAACTCAAACCATGACTGTCGACGTTTTACTTGAGCAAACATCAAGCTTAAATGTCACTATGGGCGGTGCTAACGAAAACGTTGAAGTCATTACAGTTACTGGCAGTAAATTATTCCGCCAAGGTAAGTCTGCACTGACTAACTCATTAGGCGAAGAAGCAATCAACAGCGTGCCAGTTGGTCAAGATTACCGTGACCTACTAAAACTTGTTCCGGGTGTTGAGCTATCAGAAAATGCAACGCTTGGTCCATCAGCAGGTGGTTCGGGTGTTGATAACTCTTACGGCTTTGACGGCGTAGATGTTTCACTCCCAATGTTTGGTAACTTAGCATCTGAGCCATCAACCCATGACGTTGCTTACGTTACTATGGACCGCGGTGGTGCAAAAGCCGTTGGCTTTAACCGCTCAGGTGGTTTCTCAATTAACACTGTATCAAAATCAGGTACTGACGAATTCCACGGCAATGTTGAATACAAAGTTCAACCTAAGAGTTTAGTGGCAACACCAACAGGTCAAGAAAGCTATGAGCTTGATAAAAGCTGGTTAACAGCAAGTTTAGGCGGCCCACTCATTGAAGATACCTTGTATTTTTATACTTCTTATTACCGCCCAGAAGAAAAGCGTACCAATAAAGATACTGCCTATGGTGCTGTAAAAGACTTTAAAAGTGTTCGTGATGAGTATTTTGGTAAATTAACTTGGGCACCTACTGACGATATTTTACTTAATATTTCACAGCGTACCTCAGAAAAAACCATTGAAGGCCGTTCAATTGGCGCTTACGAAACTGACAGTGTATCTGCTGGTGATGAAGCCAACCAAGATATCTTTACTTTAGATGGTTCGTGGATTTTAGGCGATGCAACAACTCTTTCATTCCAATACAGTAAATTAGAGATAGAAACAGCAGGTAAGCCAGATACTGAATTATCAGTAGTACCTTCATTAACGAGCCAGCTTGACTTAAATAATCTAACTGAAATGGGTTACTTCAGTGTCCCTAGCTTATTAGATGCTGATGATAACTACACTGCGGAACAAATTGCTGCATATAATGCAGGCGCAGCACCACTAATTGCACAATACGGTTATACCGAAGATGGTCAAATGCGAGGCGGCGGCGGTGTTGGTGCGTATTACCGATACGATAATATCGACTTCTACCGTGATAGCTTTGAGTTAAATCTAGAACATGAATTTACTTGGGGCGATAGCTACCATACATTACATTTAGGTGGCGAGTGGAAAGAAGGTAAAGAAGTACTGTCTCGTCTTTCAAATGGTTGGGGTAGCATCTCTTATGTTGGCGGCCTAGATGAAAGCTTAGAAGAAGGCAGCTCTGCGCCGGTTATTTACCGTGCTCGCGTGCAACAAATGAGCTTAGTAGCAGGTGGTGATGCCGTTTCTGCTATTAACTCAGAAATGGAAACCCTTAACTTCGAAATCAACGACACCATTGAAGTAGGTGATTGGACTTACAATGTGGGTGTGTTAGTGAGCCGCGATACTTGGTATGGCCAAGGCCTTAAATCGGCATCTGGCACGATCTCAGGTTATGAGTTAGCCCCAGGCGAAAAATACAAAATGTACCAAACAGATTGGTCAGATATGATCCAACCGCGTTTAGGTGTGAATTGGAACTATGCAGATCAAGACGCTATATTTGCTAACTTCTCAATGTATAACCCAGAAGCAAGCTCACTTGCACGTGCCGCCTCTTGGGACCGTAATACCCGTGCCGAAATCGAAGTTGAATTTGATGCAGACGGCAACGTAATTTATGCAGAGCCGCGTCAAGGTTCATCTGGTAAAGTATTTGCTGATAACTTAAAACCTCGTCAAATCAAAGAGTTTACGCTTGGTACTACTAAATATGTGGGCTCTGATTTAGTATTACGTGCTCATGTTCGTCACCGTAAGGCATCGCATTTCTGGGAAGATATGCCAAACAATGCCCGCTTAACTGACTACTCTGGCGTTGATGCTGATGGCGTACCACAACATATTGCAGACAAAGGCCTTTATGTCGATAACCTCGCTGAAATCCGCGATGAAATTGGTGGTTCATCTTATGTTATTGCCGAAGTAGATGGTGGCGAGACTAAATATTGGGAAGCAAGCATCGAAGCTGAATACCTAGGTGAAAACAGCTATATCAATGCTTCTTATGTTTGGAGTCATTACTACGGTAACTTCGACCAAGATAACACCACAGCAACAACAGATGCGAATACCTTCATTGGTTCATCAAACTATGGTGATGGCCGTGGTCGTTACCCTTGGGATTACAAATACGGCACATTATCAGGTGATAAACCGCATAAAGTAAAAGTCTATGGTTACTATACAGTGCCATGGGATGCAAACATTGGTGCATACTTTGTATTCCAGTCGGGTAAACCTTGGGAAGCATGGGATGGTTCAATCTACGGTTACTCAAGTGGCACAACGCGTTACAGCGAGCCTGCAGGCAGTCGTCGTAGTCCAAGCCATTGGCAACTTGACTTAAACTACACCCAAGACTTTAAGTTCTCAGGTGACATGGAACTACAATTCCGTGCTGATATTTTCAATGTATTTGACCGTCAAACAGGTTACAACAATAACCCATATGTCTCGTCAGAAAACTTTGGTGAATATCGTAACTACTACAGCCCACGTCGCGTGCAGCTGTCGTTTAACTTCAAGTTCTAAGTTAATTTATCCTGTTGGGGCCGCTATTGCGGCCCTTTTTTATGCCTGAAAAAAGTAAAAGCCAAAAGCTTAAATTGTACAAAATGCTTTTGCCGCAGCTAAATTAGTCGCTTCTTTCATAAAGTAGTCGAGCTGCACAGTTCGAATAATCGCTCGCGACTCGTTGTTACTTGTACTTGCCTGCCATTGCCAATTTTTAAGCGACTCTCGTGACACATCTACAAACAGCCCTTCTGGGAAGCTCTCCACAAAACGAATATCGGTGGTATTACCCTGATTATCAATGGTAATTACAAAGCGAGCACAGCCCGTCTGCTTAGATATTAAAGCTGCTTTTGGGTAGTTAGGCTTTGTTGCATTTTTAAGTGTCCACAACTGCTCTGCTGCATTTTTATCATCACGAAGGTCGAGTACATCGGTTGAGTTACTTTTTGAAGTGTTAGGGAGTTGTGAGCAGCCAGCTAGTAAAGCAAGTACGGCAATGCTTAAATAAGCTTTCATGGTATATCCTTAATGATACCAACTCGTAATAATACATAATTGAATTAAGCAAACTGGTATGAAAACAAGTTCCTGAATATACCACAATTAATTTTTAGAGATATTAAAAAACGAGGCAAGCGCCTCGTTCTTTTTTATCTAGTTATCTAGCTATTATTGATACAGCAAATATGGGGCTCGCTTGCGTTTAAAAGCACTTAAATCGGCTTGCCAGCTTTGCTTTATTTGCTGCTCAGTTTGGCCTGCTTCAATGGCTAAACGCAATTTATCAGTACCTGCAAGTTTGTCCATAAAGTCAGCGCGTTCAAAAAATTCTTGATCATTCGCGCTCAGCTGTTGGTATGCCGAAATAAACACACTTAAATCTAAGCCATGAATATCAGCATCTCGTAAGTCTTGACCAAATACTTCAACTCCTTTGAATTTAGGGTTCATTGAAGCGCCTTTAATCGCCCTTGGCGTGAAACTAAATTCACCCAATTTTACTGGTGAATAGCCCACCACTTGGAACGGAAAGTCAGTGCCACGACCAATAGTCACGGGTGTTGCTTCAAAGAAACATAGTGATGGATAAAGCGCAATTGACTGTGCATTCGGTAAGTTAGGGCTAGGCTTTATTGGTAACTCATAAGCCATAGTACGGTCATAATTCGCAACGGGCACAACGCTTAGTTCAAGCTTATTAGCATCATTTATCCAGCCTTCACCTTTGATCATTTGAGCAAGTTCCGCCACTGTCATACCGTGCAAAACAGGAATTTCGTGCATGCCAACAAACGAACGAAATTGTGGGTCAAGGATAGGTCCATCAACATAGGCAATATTCGGGTTTGGTCTGTCTAGAACCACAACCTCTTTACTATTTTCAGCAGCGGCTTCCATCACGTAGTGCATTGAGCTGATGTAAGTGTAAAAACGCACACCGACATCTTGAATATCAAAAATAATGACATCTAAATCTGCAAGCATCTCAGGGCTTGGTTTTTTGTTACTGCCATAAATCGACACAACATCGATGCCAGTTTTAGCATCTACTGTGCTTTTAACATGAGCTCCAGCGTCATGATCGCCGCGAAAGCCATGCTCAGGGGCAAATATTTTGCTAACGACAACGCCTTTATCTAGTAATGCATCAACCAAATGTTGACCATTAACTACTGATGTTTGATTAACCACTAACCCGACACGTTTACCTTTTAGTGCTGGAACGTAGACTTGAAAATTAGCAGCCCCCACTTGCAAAGGCTGGGTTTTCTCAGGTGCTTGTACAGGCGTTTCTTGGCAACCTAAAAGCGCGAAACAACTAACGAGTAAAACAGCTAAAAAACGCATTATTCTTCAACCGCCTTACGTAAAAAGCCGCCGGCTTTTGAAAGTAACTGTTTTGCTTCAGGCGCAGGTTTTCCTGTTAGCACAATTAAAATAGCAAGTTTAGCACTTTGATCTGCTTGCTTTAATGCATCAACAGCTTGCTGCTGAGTACAGTCTGTTGCTTGCATAACAATACGAATAGCACGAGCATATAGTTTTTCATTACTAGCATTCACATCAACCATCAGGTTTTTATACACCTTGCCAGTGCGGATCATGCTAGCTGTACTTAGCATATTAAGTACGAGTTTCTGCGCAGTGCCCGATTTCATTCGTGTTGAGCCAGTTACGGCTTCAGCTCCAACAACAGGACAAATGCCGATTTGAGGTAAAAGCATCACCGCTGAATTTGGATTACATGTGACACCCACAGTCACACAACCGAGTGATTTAGCGTATTCAATTGCCGAGCAAACATAAGGAGTACGGCCACTGGCAGCAATGCCAACCACCACGTCTTTACTATTTAAATTAACATTTTTTAAGTCTTCAACGGCAAGTGTCGTACTATCTTCAGCACCTTCAACAGCCTTCTTAACAGCAGTGTCACCACCGGCAATAATACCCAACACTTGCTGATCGCTCACGCTATAGGTAGGAGCACATTCAACCGCATCTAAAATCCCTAAACGACCACTAGTGCCTGCCCCAATGTAAATCAACCTACCGCCATTTTGAAAGGCTTCGACTACGTGGTCTACCGCTTCACTAATTTGCGGGATAACTAATTTAACCGCCTCAGCCACTTTGTGATCTTCATTATTGATTTTAGTGAGGATCTCAGTGGAGCTGAGCAGATCGATATCCAAAGTGTCTGGGTTTTGTCCTTCGGAGACAATGCCGTTTAACTCTTCGAGTAACTCACGCTGTTGCTTAAATACGTGCTCAGGGCTCATTGGGTTGTCCTTTTTCAATAATGTCATGGTAATGCTCTGCTGCTAAAATCGCAGCACCAGTTAATGAATCTCCCTTGCAAGGAGATAATTCGTTTTGTAAAGCAAGTGGCAATAATGGTTGGCTAACTTTCGCCAAACCACCAATTAAAATCACTGGTAATAGTGAGTTTCCTCGGCTTTTATTAATTAACTGAACTACCGATTGAGTGTGCTCTGTTAATACACTATTTGCCGCTTTACAGTCATTTTTCAAGCTAAACACTAAAGGACTAAATGCTGCATAGTCCGCAGGTTTTGCTTGTTTAAGCCAACTACTAATTGCTTGTCGAGTGCATCCTAGCTGCTCACTCAAACGAATCGTTAATCGGCTTTTTGGTAAATCATAAATATCTATATCGTTTAATAATTGCTGCACAGCCATAAGACCTATACGGGCACCACCGCCAAAATCATCAACAGTAAAGCCCCAGCCACTAACCAACTTTGTTTGCTTTTGAGCATTTAATCTTGCTCCGACAGCACCTGTGCCAAGTGCAATAACTACACATGGCTCGCCAAGGTTTGCACCATATAATGAAGTAATTGCATCACTGGTGATTTGCAAACTGGCAAATTCAATTTCGTACACCAGTTTAAGCATCACTTTTAATTGCTCAGCAAGGCTTACCGATGAGCCACCAGCCACTCCCATAACGGTGACGATTTCACTTGGCTCTGCGCCACTTTGCTGGCATACATCGCGGGTCACTTTAACAATATTTTCTAACGCTAAATCAAGATCATTCGAAATTGATGCAGAACCTGCCTGAGCATGAAAAACAGCATCACCTGCCAGCTCCTTAAGCTCAGCTAACACTTTAGTGCCGCCACCATCAATGGCTAGAATATAGCGAACTGCCATTTATGCACTCTTCTCGTTCGATGATTTACCAAAGCAACACACAAGTGTCGCAAGCAAAGTGCCTATACACAGTTGCCAAGTAAATCCTAGGTAAAAACGCATTGTCTCAGGTAGTAACCAGTCAATCATGTATGGCTGCATTAATAAGGTCACCATAAAACCTGCTATCAGCGCAGCTAACACTGAGCCTTCACTGCCACGTTTGGTGAACAACGTCGTAAAGTACACACCTAACAAGCCACTGTACGAGAACACCATCACACTTAAAGCAAATTTTAATAATGGCATATCACTGTATTGCTGCCAGAAATAACAAAGAATAGCCATTAGCGCTAAGGCAAGGCTCACCACTGCCATACCGACACGACCTGCTTTGACAAAGTGATGATCACTAACTTGTTTATTATGTTTTTCTAAATACGGACGATAGATATCTTGTACGATGACTGAAGACATCGAACTAAGCCCTGAGTTCAACGTAGAAATAGCGGCAGCAATAATACCAACGCTCACCAAACCTTTAACTCCTGCTGGTACTTCGTTCAATACGTAGTACATAAAGATTGTGATTTTTTCGCCATTAAACTCTTGTACAACGGCTTGGCCTGCCTCGCTGTTCATCAATGCAGGTTGCTGATAAACAATATAAAGCAGAAAACCTATAAAGATAAAAATAGCCATAACGGGAATCACCATCACTACAGATAGTAATAACGCCTTACTGCCTTCTTTAGGGCTTTTACAGGTTAATAAACGCTGCGTCATATCTTGGTCTAATCCAAATGCAGCGATGTTTAAAAGTACAAAACCTGTTAAAACAGAGGCCATGTTAAACACCCCAGACGGGCCAAAATCTAAATCAAATTTAAACAGTGCTAGTTTAGAATCTGCACCTGGGCTTGGCTCATTGAGTGTTGCGATAATAGTCGAAAAATCAGCAGGAATAACGGCAAGTAAGCTCCATATGACCGCTATAGCAGCACTCACGTAAACAATACTTTGCAACACGTCTGAGTAAATAACACTGCGAATCCCCCCCAAAAAGGTATAAAGCAAGCCAGCAAGTGCTAACACCAGAGTAGCTATAACCACACTGTCTGCATCTATATTTCCGTATAAAATCATCGCCACGGCAATGGCCGCCATGTACAAACGCGCACCACTGGCAAACACACGGCCAAATAAATACATCAAGCCACTGCGACGCTTTGCCTTTGGACCGATGCGTTTTTCTAGTAGCTCATAAACCGTAAATACTTTTTGCTGATAGAACTTTGGAATTAAAAATGCCGATACGACAAAGGCGGCAATAAACGCACCGATATTAGTGGCTATGTAGGAAAAGTCACCTTGATAGCCTTGATCTGGCCCACCGATAAAGGTTGCTGCAGATTGTGAGGTAGCTAAAACAGAAATAGCCACCATCCAAGTTGGCATACTATTTCCGCCTAGAAAAAAATCTTGGCTTGAGTTAGCGCGTTTGCGATTAAACCACCAGCCACTTAGCAATAAAATTGCACCGTAACTTGCGAATACTAGCCAATCAAGTAAAGCGTAATTTGCACTCATTTATTATCCTAACCCAAACCTTAATGGAATATATTATTCCATCATTATGACAGAATTAAAATAC